>JADFIX010000445.1 GCA_022566435.1 Planctomycetota bacterium | reverse complement strand
TATCTCCCAGGGGCTGAGATTCTTTTGCCCTGTGAGTCTTCTAGCGATTCTCGACGTATTGGTGTCCACAAGAACCGCGGGTTGGCCAAAGGAAAAGCACAATACCGCAGAGGCTACATACTTTCCTATGCCTGGAAGAGAAACCAAATCACCCCACGTGCCAGGCACGGAGTTCGAGTAATCGTCCCTTAGCGCTTCTGCCAAATCGACCACGTTGTCCGTTCTCCAATTGAGGCCGAGGTGCGACAACAAACTCCGGACGCGCTCCCGATTGGCAAGTAGATCACGAGGAGTGGGTGCCGCATCAACGAGGTCACCATAGACGTCCGCCACTTGATTGGCACGAGTTCTGCGGAGGCACATCTCGGCCAGCAGGATTTTCCACGGGTTCCGGAGTCTTCTCCAAGGGAATCGCCGCTTGGATCTCCGGTGCCATTTTTGAAGCGCCCCCCGTACGAAGAGTGAACGTGCTCGCCACGAGTGACGCGCGAACGGACGGAATCACGGATGTGAGTTTTATTCGCGATTTGACGGGTGACGGTCGGCCGGAGATTCTGTTCGGATTGCCGCACGTTCACGGGGCGTTCGATTCGATGGACTTTGACCCTGGTGATGACGATATTTCCCGTTCAGACACCACGGTAGGGGTGCAAGTCGTGATTCGCCAAGGGGAGACCTCCGCGGCGGAGGACACTGGCACAGCGGACGTGAGCTTCGGGTATACAGGCGTGGACGACTTGGTCATCCGCAGTGCGACGCCGACGACTCCCTCAGGCTCGAATCCGGAACTCAGCTGGCAAAATACGGGTGATTCAGAAGGCGAGTGGGCGTTGATCAAGTTCAAGGACGTGCTTTCGATCCTACCCGACGTGCCCGAGAATATTGACATCGGCGGTATCCGTGCGGTCCTCAGTTTTCGCGTGTTTTCGACCGGCGGCAGCGCGGTGGTTCACCAGTGCGTCACGGATTTCAATGAACTTACGACTTTCAATACTTTTTCTGTGTCGGGCGGCGCTCCGGTCGGCGGTATCGACTATCTCTTTACCGAAGGTACGGGCGGTCTCGCGGGGGTCGATGGCGACTCGGTTGATTTCGTCGAAGCCGACGTTTCGCAGGTCGTTCGGTCCTTGCTCGACGGTGAGTTGACCAGTGTGGACAATGAACTTCGGTTTATTCTAGTGCCGAATCAAGATGAAACTGATTCTCGCACGTCAGTCCGGTCGAGCGAGTTTCCGACGATCGAGTCGGATCGTCCGAGATTGACCATTGACTACACGCGGATCAATTTCGCAGGTGCAAGGGCGTGCTATCCCGACAACCTGGTCAACAACCAAACGGACCAGCCGGACGATTTCGACGACGACACCAATTTCTACGCCGGCGGGATGGCACTGATATTCAACAGTCAGAACCGTGACAATGCCGGGGCCATCAATACCAACCGCCTGGAAAACGTAGGGGGCGTGGCGCTCGAAATGGTCGGGCAACGCGGCCTTATTCTAGGACAGTTTGGTCTTGAGCGTAGCGGTGGCTCGATTTTTGCTCGTGTCGACAACAGCAGTGCGGACGACAGGGGGAACGAATCAGACCAGGCCGGCCGCATTTCCGGGGCGCGATTTGTGGCCGGTCCCTTTGATTACGTCGATGCCTCGCAGTTGCGGCAGGGAGCGCGCGAGGGATTGTTTGGACAATCGGTCGCGTCACTCGGCGATCTGAACAATGATGGCATAGATGAAATCCTGATTTCGTCGCCGCTCAATGAGCGCTATCTGCGAGACATGCAGACCAATTTCGGTTTCACAGGGACGCACAACGCATCGACAAGATTCCGGGGCAGCATCGAGGTGCTTCCCGGGGCGAACTACAATCAGTGCGATTCCCGGGACAAGACCGACGGCGCGGCTGGGACGTCGATAACTCCGTACCTTGATCAGCACGAGCGCGGCCCGTTCGGGCGTTGCACCAATCCGACGCTACCGCGGCATCAGGCCACGCCTGCAGATGCGTTCGCGGTGTTTGCGGAACACGTTGATGATTTTTTGGGCGGTGCGCGGTCCGCGGGAGACTTCAACCAGGATGGATTGGATGACATTCTGTGCGGTGCGCCGCTGAATGATCGCTCGTCGAGTCTCGCCGATACCGGCGCGGTGTACGTGTTGTACGGCCGAAACCTCTCAGGTAACTTCGATCTGTCAAAGGCTGATGAACCATTCTCCCGCCCGCGAATGCTGCGAATCCGTGGTGAAACGCCGGGCGACAAGATTGGGTGGGAGCAGACCGCCGGTCTCGACGTCAACGGCGATCGCGTGGGCGACATCTTCATTTCGTCCCCGACCACTGACTTTCCTCATGCCTCGGACGGCGGTCCGAAAAAGGCGAGTTGCGGTAGCGACTTGAATCGTGACGGCGTCGTGAACTCGAACGACTTCGATGCGTTCGCGTTCAATTCGTGTGTGACGTCGGGCAACGAAATCCTGCGCGACAGTAGCTCCTGCAAGGCGTTCGACTACAACGACGATGGTCGCGTGGACGATGACGACGAAACTGTTTTTCGCTGTCTGTCCACGACTGGCGGATCGTTGTCGTGCTGTGACAATGTGGTGGACAATGGATTCGTCGGGATTGTCTTCGGCGGTGTGACCGTCAATGGCGATCGGACGATCAGCCAAATCGGAACGAAGGATCTGCCCGGCGTTGTATTCTACGGTGCCGCCGCGGGGGACCGGGCGGGGTTGGACGTGAGTTCGGCCGGTGACTTCAACCGGGATGGATTTGGCGACATACTCATTTCCGCGCCCGGTGAGGCACGCGTGGACCGCACCGGGGAGGGCGTTCGACAAGGCGTCGTCTATCTGATTTTTGGCGGGACGCACCTGTTCAACACTCGGTGGAGCCTTGCCCAGGTGGGATCGGAGGAGCTGCCCGGCATCGTCTTCCTGAGCCCCTACCCTCAGGGCAGCGTGGATGAGGCCGCGCCGAGGATTGTCGGACTAATTGGTGACGTGAACAACGATGGCTTTGGTGACATTGCGATCGGCAATCCGCGAGCCGACTATTTGGATGAGAACTTCCCGCAGGGTTCCGGAGGCATCGGGGATACCGGACGCTTGGAGGATGCGGGCGAAATCTACATCATCTACGGCAACAACTTCGGATCGAATCGCCCGGGGTCATAGGCCTCGCGGCAGCCTGCCCGCATTCGCTGGACGAATAGGCGGCGATACGTACCAAGTAATGGGTCCGGGATGCCCGAATGGCATGCCGGGCTCTTTTTTCTTGGATTCGAGGCCGCGTCACGAGCCGCGTATCCTCCTCCGGCCCGCTTTCGGGGCTCATCCGGACTGAACCGAATCGCGAAAGGCGTCGTAGTATGCACAGCCTGCCGTCGGTGGTATTCTGCGGCGGTAGGTCGGTGAAAGAGGCCGGGCGTCCCTCGGTGCGAGGGTTCTTGGGCCATACAAAGCGGTGCGAGCGCCTTCGGTTGGTTTGGCGTCGAAATCTACGGGACAAACAAGATGGGGCATGATCATCTGACCGGCGTGGAGGCTGAGACACTCAAGGCTAGCGGCCTGTTAATCGGGACGCTGCTTGGCGGCATGTTCGTGGTGGTCTCGTTTGTCGTGGAGGTGCCCTCGGTCGCCATGACGCTATTTCAATACGATGCGGCCAATAACGCAACGGGGGCCAATCCATACTCGGACATTATCGCCCTTGTCGGTGCCGTCATGCTCGGTGCGCCGCTGGTGTGGCATGCCCTGCAATGCCTGATCCACGGGCATTCGCACATGGACGAGTTGGTCGCCCTCGCCGTAGTCGCGGCGATCGCGTTGGGCGAATACCAGGAAGCGGGCATAATTGCTTTCTTCATGATCGTCTCCAGCCTCATTGAGACGCGCACCGCACTGGGGGCGCGGGCGTCCATTGAATCGCTACTCCGCCTTACACCGGAGACGGCTCACCGATTGCTACCGGATGGTACCGAAGAATCGGTCGAGGCAAAAAAACTGGCCCCCGGCGATGCGATCCGCATCCGCCCGGGTGACAATATCCCGGCCGATGGGGAAGTCATCACCGGCGAGTCGACGGTCAACGAGGCGAACATCACCGGCGAGTCACTGCCAGTGGACAAGAAGGCGGGGTACGAAGTCTTCAGCGGTACGAACAATGTGACGGGCGCGCTGGACGTGCGGGTGACCAAGGCGGGCAGTGACACGACCTTGGGTCGTGTACAAAGTTTGATCCTGGAAGCCGAGAAAACACGCATTCCTTTAATGCGTTTGATCGACAGGTACGTGATTCCTCCTATAACCGCCAGCGACACGGCTATCGCTAAGAAGAGTATCCATAGCTTATTCCGGACAGTCCATCCTCGAAGATTCTGCACGTCCGCCGCCTGGCTCGCGTAGTTGTCATCCTTGCTGCTGTTTAGCATCCCTGTTCCTTTCCAGCCTGTCCCACTTGGGGGAACGGTTTCACTGTGGGTGTATGATATCTGCTTCTGCTGGTTGCCATTTATAAGTTTATCTTCCGCAGCCTACTCTTCAATCCATGACAAAAGAGGAAAAATTGTTAGATTTTCCCAGAATTATTTTGCGAATTTATCTCACAGAATTCACCACAAGAGAAATTGGTGGGCACAGCCACCCTGCAAAAACTTTCTTCTTTTAATGAAGGCGCGTTAATTTTCTTGTTCATCTAAAATCT
>JADFIX010000444.1 GCA_022566435.1 Planctomycetota bacterium | reverse complement strand
GTCCGTCAAGTCGTCCGACCGGAATAGTCCTTGCTCCTTCATATAGCGTTCGACGACATCAACCAGATCATCCGGACGTGCGGTCCGGCGCAGGTAGTGCAACGTTTCGTCGTCCACCGGAAAGAAGCCCATCGTGGCGCCATATTCCGGCGCCATGTTGGCGACGGTCGCTCGATCGGCGAGGCTCATCCCGCCCACGCCTTGTCCGTAAAACTCGACAAACTTGCCTACCACGCCCTTCTCGCGGAGCATTTCCGTCACCGTCAGGACCAGATCGGTAGCGGTCGCACCTTCCGACAATCTGCCGCTCAAACGAAAGCCCACAACCTCGGGCAGCAACATGCTGATTGGCTGACCGAGCATCACCGCCTCGGCTTCGATCCCACCGACGCCCCAACCCACGACACCGAGTCCGTTGATCATCGTGGTGTGACTGTCCGTGCCGACCAGGCTGTCCGGCATGGCGACCGTTTCGCCGCACACCTCGCGCACCGCGACCACGGTCGCCAACCGCTCGAGATTGACTTGATGAACAATGCCGGTGGCCGGTGGCACGACACGAAAATTATCGAACGCCTGCTGCCCCCATCGAAGAAACTGGTAGCGCTCTTGATTGCGCACGAATTCGCGGTCCGCGTTAATCCCCAGGGCGTCGGGCGAACCGAAAGCGTCGACTTGCACAGAATGATCAATGACTAGATCCACAGGGATCAACGGGTTGATTTTCTTTGGATCCCCGCCGAGTCGTTTCATGGCATCGCGCATGGCCGCCAGATCGACGACCACCGGCACACCGGTGAAGTCCTGCAGGAGCACACGAGAAGGGACGAACGGGGTCTCTCGCACGCCTGCCGCCCCATCCGCCCACGAGGCGACCGTTTTGACGTCATCCTCGGTGATTCGTATCCCGTCGACATTCCGAAGAACGCTTTCCAGCAGCACACGAATGCTGAAGGGTAGCCGGTCGATATCTCCCAACCCGGCGTCCCGGAGTGCGGACAATTTGAAGATCCGGAGATCACCCTGCGCAGTACTTAGCGTCGATAGGGCCCCAAAAGCGTTGTTCAGCGTGGCAGGCGGCATGTTGTCCCTCTTCTCGGAATAACGGGTATGTCTGATCGTCACTTCGCCAAGCGGGCGATAGAACCGCAATATACGGTCAAAAAACCCACCGGTCAAAGCGATGAGTTTGATGCGGTGTACGCGAACCGGAACCGAACGCCGCGCCGGGGGCCACAGAAACCGGCGTCCTCGCCGGACTTGCATGCCGTCGCGGTTCCGATACAATGAATGATTCGTAGTGCTGGATGGGATTCCGGTTCTCTTGGCGGAAGAGCCCGAGACGGCAGATCCGGAATCGTAGCCGGAATTCATGGAAGAGGCCGCTGATCTGTAGTAGACGGCAGGCGGCGGCCAGTGAGAAACCGACAATGGCGATGATGAATCGAAATAAGCCCAGTAACTCGTATCACACGTCGCGACGCTTTCCCGAGCGCCGGCGAAAAGACTGGGTGGGGCCGATCGTGGACTACAAGGAAGTCGATCTACTTCGCAAGTTCCTGACGTCCAGCAGTAAGCTCATGTCTCGCAAACGAGCCGGAACGACGACGCAAGAGCAAAAGGCCCTCAAGATGGCGCTGAAGCGAGCTCGTTTCATGGCACTCCTGCCCTACCAGGGCGCGTAGATCGCGTTATCCTTGGGTGCCGGCTGGATCAGCGATTCTCTTCGGATCGCTGCGAAGGAATTGTCCGCATGCGCGGCGCACCATCTACATCCGGTCCAGCGTTTCTATACCCAACAGGTGCAAACCGAGTTTGAGCGTGCGGGCCGTGAGGTCGCACAGCCGTAGTCGAGAATTGCGTACGGATTCGGGGGAGGCGTCAACGATCCGAACGCCGATTTTCTTATCGTAAAACCGGCTGAACGTTTTCGCCAACTCAAACAAGTACTCGGTAAGTAGATTGAGCCGATAGTCGCGCACGACGGTGCCGAGGGTATCGCCGAACTGCAACAGTTTCAGCGCCAGAGCCACTTCCGCCGGATGATCCAAAGAGATGCCCACGTCGGTAGGTAGCCCAGCGAAATCGACATCAGCCTTTCGCGCGATGGAACGGATGCGCGCGTACGCATAAAGCATGTAGGGAGCCGTATTGCCCTCCAGCGAAAGCATGGTCGACAAATCGAATTTGTAATCGCCCGCCAGCGAATGCGAGAGGTCGAAATACTTCACGGCCGCCAGTCCGACCGTTTCGGCGATGTGATCCATCTCTTCCTTCGTAAACGCCCGATCGCCCCCCTTATCGTCATCGAGCTGGGACTCGACGACCTTCCGCGCTTTCGCCACGGCCTCGTCGAGTAAGTCCTTGAGTTTGACCGTGCCGCCCTCTCGTGTCTTGAAGGGCTTGCCGGTCGCGGAAAGCATGCTGCCGAATCCGAGGTGCACCATGGACACGTCCTCGCTTACCCAGCCGACCTTGCGCGCCGCTGCGAAGACCATCTCGAAATGCTGCTTCTGAGGCAACCCGACCACGTAAATGATGCGCGTGGCCCCGAGCTGTTCGACCCGGTGGAGTATCGTGGCCAGATCCGACGAGGCGTAGTTGAACCCACCGTCGGCTTTTCTCACGATGACCGGTAGCGGATCGCCGTCTCTCGTCGTAAAGCCATCCAGAAAAACGCATAGTGCGCCGTCGCTAATCCTGACGGGGCTGTCATCCTCGCCACGGAGGATTTCAAGGCGGCGGACGACCTCGTGCATCAAGTCCGCGTAAAAGCTCTCCCCGCGATCGACAAGATCGACCTTCAGGCGATCGTAGATGGCGTGGCAATGCCGTAGCGACTCATCGCAGAACGCTTTCCAAATCAGTCTCGTTTGCGGATCAGCCTGCTGAAGCGCGACCACGGTCTCACGCGACTCCTTTTTGAATTCCTCGTCCTCATCGAAACGACTCTTCGCCTCGATGTAAAACGTCTCCAGATCGTGGATGACCAGTTGGCTCGGATTGTCGGCGACATCCGGTCGGACGTGCCGGAGGTGGGCCACGAGCATGCCGAACTGCGTACCCCAGTCGCCGACGTGGTTGTCGCGATGCACGGTGTGGCCCATGAACTCCAGGCATCGGGCGACGCAGTCTCCAATGACCGTACTGCGAAGGTGCCCCACGTGCATCTCTTTGGCCAGGTTGGGGCTGGACAAATCGACGACAACGACTTCCGGTGACGCCGCCGCCTCGATACCCAAGCGTGCCCTTTCCGGGTCGGAACCCGGCGGTATGTCCGCCAGAATAGCGCTGAGAAATGCCGGCTTGATTCGAAAGTTGATGAAACCCGGCCCCGCAATCTGCGGTGGCTCCGAAATGTCGTCGATCTGGAGCCTGCTGACGATCTCTTCCGCCAGCTCGCGCGGCTTCCGGGCGGCTTTCTTGCCAAGCCCCATCGCGCAATTCGACTGATAGTCTCCGAACTTCGAGTCCTGCGATGGAAAGACCAAGGGATCGCCGTCGAGGCCGATCGATTGCAACGCCTTAACGATGCGATCTGCAAGCTCTGTTTGAATGGATTTCAACGTCGCCATACTCCTACCGACCGCGGTCGCCGGATGCGTCGCGGTGCACCGATGCTACACTCAACATCGCGCGAAGGAAACGATAGACACGGACGAAGTGCCTCGCAAGAATGGCCGCCCAAACGCCGGCAATGCCGTCCACATCTGCCCGAGCCGTTTGCAGCCAGGCGCGAATGATTCAATCGCGCGTACCGAAAAATGGGATCCGTGCCCGGCGCTTGGCTTGGAAGTCCGTGCCCGGTTGCTTCCTCAGCCTGAAGGGCTCTACGATAGTAGCCGAGGGGAAGCGCAGCGCCGCCCTCGATAAGAGAAGCCCCAGTGATTCATTCGACTCTGAAGGGGTCGTAGAAGCGTCTGCCCCTCCAGGCGTCAAATCGCCAGTCGGCGTGATAGCAGAATACACACGAGGAAAGAAGGAAAAATACGAATTCATGAGGCTCCATGACAGGCATGTCGCTCCAGCGAATCGGTACGGTTTGGCCGGTGCATCGCAAGAAAGCGAATCTCCGATCGATTTTACGTTTACGCCGACTCGCTTCGACACCAATCGAGCCGGGGGGCGTCGCCCCACAAGAGCTCGAGGTCATAGTAGGACCGATAGGGACGACCGAACACATGGAACACCGTGTCGACGAAATCGATGAGAATCCAAGTTCCACCCGCGTAACCGCTGACGCCGTACGGCTTCTCCCCGACCTTCGCACCGTATTCGATGGCCCGATCGATGGTCGCACGCATTTGCCGCTCGGAAGTACCCGTGCCGATGATGATGAAATCTGTAATCGGACTGACGCCGCGGACATCCAGGGCGACGATATCTTCCGCCTTGTTGTCTTGCGCAATACGCGCAAGCTCGATCGCAAACTGGTATGCACTCATCGCTGCCACGGCTCCAGTATATCGCATTGTCGCCCGAGACGCTACCCACGTGCCATGCGTTTCTCTGCAGGACACGCCTCAACACGGTAGAAAACACGGCGTAAGAGTGTGCGAGGGCGGGGCTTACTTAGGAAGCAGGAGCCCGAACCAGTCCGTCTGAATGAGTCATCAGCCAGTTCACTTTTCGACGAACCATCTGTAGCACGCGGTACCCCGCCCAACGCCCCACCGAACCGGTTCGGGTTATCGGGGGTACGCA
>JADFIX010000443.1 GCA_022566435.1 Planctomycetota bacterium | reverse complement strand
CGCGCTCACGGTCGGAGTCGTCACCAAGCCCTTCGCCTTTGAGGGGTTGCGTCGCGGTCAGGTCGCTGACGAAGGTATCACCCGTCTCAGGCAGAACGTCGATACGCTGCTCGTCATTCCCAACGAGCGTCTTCACATCGTTTCCGATGAGGAGATAACAGCGGAAAACGCCTTCAAGATGGCCGACGACGTGCTGCGCCTTGGCGTGCAGTCCATCGCTGAATTGGTGACAGTCCCCGGTGAGATTAACCTGGACTTCGCCGACATTCAGGCGATCATGCGAAATGCGGGGCCTGCGTGGATGTCGATCGGTTGGGGCGTTGGCGAGCACAGGGCCAGGGAAGCCGCTCAGCGAGCTATCTCCAGCCCGTTGCTAGACGTTTCCATCGAGGGGGCCAAGGGCGTGCTGTTCAACATCACAGGCGGCAGCGACCTGAAACTCTCCGAGCTTCACGAAGCCGCCGAAGTCATACAGCGCGTTGTTGAGCCGGACGCCAACATCATCTTCGGCATGGTCACCGACTTGAAGATGGAGAATGAAATCAAGCTCACAATCATCGCGACCGGCTACCCTACGCAAGAGACGTTCGAGGAACGCGAAGATCAGATTTCGCGAATACTGGAAGACGCCCTGCTAAACGATGAAACACAGCTAGACCTGCCGCCGTTCCTGCGGCGACACGTAAAGCCGCGCACATCCAGCAGGCCATCGTCTTCATCGTCCCAGCTAAACGTGCATTAACTATCCCTGATGCCCATCCCTCCGGGCACCAGTTTCCAAACAAAGAGGCCGCGCTATGCGGCCTCTTTGATTTTCCCCCGTATGTCTGGCGCATAATACGATTCTCCGAATACGCCTTTGACTTTGGTTTCGAAATTTTCAAGATAAGGGTTCGTAATGCCATACGTTGAAAACAGCGGAGTCAGCATCCACTATCATGTGGAAGGAAACGGGCCGCTGCTGGTGCTTCAGCATGGCTTTGCTATGAGCCTCGGACGGTGGCGTGAGGCCGGTTACGTCGATGCGCTGAAGAGCGACTATCGGGTTATCCTCATCGATGCGCGTGGGCACGGCGCAAGCTCTAAGCCCTATGACATCGAAGCGTATTCGCCGGAGTCGAGCGTAGCCGATGTTCTGGCGGTTCTCGACGCACTTGATGTGTCCAAAGCACATTTCTGGGGCTATTCGATGGGCGGAGCAATCGGCATGGATGTGGCGAGCGACGCGCCACATCGCATCAGTTCGCTAATCGTCGGAGGTGCGGGCGCAGACCCAAACCCGTCGGGAGCGCCGGAAGCCGACCCGATGGTGGATGCGCTGCGAGAAGACATAGAATCCTTCGTCGCCTTCATCGAAAACGCGGTAGGCACGCTAACGCCCGAAGCAAAACAGACCTTTCTGGCTAACGACGCGAGCGCCCTGCTAGCCTCGCGATTGGGTAGGCGTAGAAACCCGAACGGGTTGAAAGGGCCTCAAAACCAACCCAAGCGGGAGACTATCGCGACTTCGCTCTTTCCAAATACTCGCCGGTCCGCGTATCAACGCGAACCACCTCGCCGGTTTCAATGAACGGCGGGACTCGAATCCGAGCGCCTGTTTCCAGTGTAGCTTCTTTTAATTGATTTGTGGCGGTAGCGCCCTTGATTGCCGGTGTCGTTTCAGAAATCGCAAGGTCGACAATTACTGGAAGATCGACAGAAATCACATTACCTTCGTGTATCGAACACTTCAGCCTGGTATTCGGCTTGAGCCATTTTTCGCTTTCTGCGAGAAACTCTCCTGCAACCGGAAACTGATCGAACGATTCCAAATCCATGACGATGAAATCATCACCGTCTTTGTAGAGATATTCGTATTCTTTTGACTCGACGAAAGGCACTTCCAGACGATCATCTACGCTGAATCTCACGTTGCGAATCGTGCCGCTTTTGAGCCCCTTTACCTTAGCTTGCATGTAGCTTCGTTTGTTGCCTTTGGCGACGTGCGAGACCTCGTGGATGACACAAATCTCGCCTTCGTAGATCACCGTTCGTCCCTTGCGTAGTTCAACTGCTTTGATCATGCGTCCATAACTCCAAAGTACGCTTTTCCCTGTGTCTTGCGACTATATCGTGGCAAACCGGCAGTGCCCGGTCAATAGGGGTCGTCCGATTTGGGTTGCAAAAGGGGTGACGACGCGTCCGCAATGCCTGAATCGCGTCGATCGTCGCCGACTCGCGGCACCCGCCGCCCGGTTCCGATATTGTGCATGGCTGTCAGACGCCTAGAATGTCGGATCAATGGGCAAGAATCGTCGAAGTTCGGTTCAGCGGTATCACGATCGGGTCGCGGGTCGGTACGACGACTCGTACAACGATGATTACTGGAAATGGCATGACGCCCTGACCTGGGACTATTTGAAGCCGTTCCTGCCTTCTAACCTGCGCACCAAAATCGTTGATCTTGGCTGCGGCACGGGGAAATGGACCGCCAAAATTGCCAAGAGCGGCTACCATGTCACCGGCATTGATATTTCCACAAAGATGCTCAATCAAACGCTTCGAAAGCTCGAAGGTGTCGGACCGAATAATCGCTCCGATACCATGCAAGCCGATCTGTGCGATCTTTCGAAGATTCCGGGGCAAACATTCGAAATGGCGATCGCGTTAGGCGACCCCATCGGATGCACAAAAGACCCGCGCCGAGCGCTCCGCGAAATCCGGCGAATTTTGACACAAGACGGTGTTCTGGTGGCCACATTTGATAATCGACTGGCAGCCATCGACTTCTATCTGTCTCGAAACGATGCAAATGAAGTGGCCCGTTTTCTCCGGGACGGCAAAACACATTGGCTCACCAGAGACTCTTCCGAGCAATTCCCAATTCAGACCTACGCACCCACGGAGTTACGGCGCTTGCTCGAAAACGCCGGTTTCGAGATTCTTGACCTGGTCGGAAAGACCGTCCTACCCATGAGGCACCACCGCCATCTGTTGAACACTCCTTCCGTCCGCCGCCGGTGGGCCAAAATCGAAAAGTCGCTTTGCCGCGATACCGCTGCGATCGGCCGCGCCAGCCATCTGCAGATCGCGTGCCGGGTCATTACCGGATAGACCCGCCGCCTTCCCTGTAAAAAGTCGGCTCGGCATCGGACACATGCCGGCGTCCGCGGGTCGAGCGAGGCGCGACCGGCGGCGACCTTGCATCCAAACATCAATCATGTCATAATCACCGGTCTGACAAAATGAGGCTTGTAAATACGCTCGTTCGCCGCCTATCGAACCGCGTATTATCGTCGACTACGGAGCAGCTATGGGTGAAACACTAGACGCGTTACGACGACTTCAGGAGGTGGAACTTCAACTCGCCGCGATCCGGCAAAAGCGAGAAGTCAAAAGTCGGCGGTACGAAACCCAAAAGCGCAAAGCCAAACAAGCCGAGAACGGACTCGATACTCATCGCCGAAGGACACAGGAGCGGCAAAAAACGCTCGACTTGCTCTCACTAGAAGTTGCCTCGCGAGAGCTCTCGGTTAACAAGCACCGCGAAGCGCTCAACAAAGCCAAGACCAACAAGGAATACGCCGCGATCCTCCAGGCCATTAACACGGAAAAGGCTGATACCGCCAAGATTGAAAGCAGTATCTTAGAAATCATGGACGAAATGCAGAGGCTCGAGACGCAAGAGATGGACTTTGAAGCCGAAAAAGCTACGCTTCTTCATCGCATCGAAGAGAGCCGCAAGATACTCGAGGCCTTCGACAAAGGGTCCAGCGCCGAGTTGCGTCAACTCGAAGCCCGTGCGGCGGAATTCTCGCAGAGTATCGCCCCAGGCACGCTCTTGTCCTTCAAACGCGTCGCGGAGCGGCACGACGGCGAGGCCCTGGCCGCAGTGACCAAACTCCACCCCAAGCGCGAGGATTATGTTTGCAGCGGATGCAACATGAAAATCACGCTCGAAACGTTAAACACACTTCAAACGCGCGACGAGATTCAACTCTGCGATTCGTGCGGTCGAATCCTATACCGGGAGTCCGCCGCGGCGGCGAAGTAGCAGTTTTCCCCTGTCTCGTCTGTGGGCTCCCACGCCCCGTCGAATCAACACCCGCACTGTGGGTCAGCTCGTTTCGGTTGTCAGCGTCGCCCGCGTCCGAGAATTCTTGGTCAACCTACCGAGGAATCGAGCCATTTTCGTTTCAGCATGAACTCAGGGCCTTGCCGGAATTCACTTGACGCGCACGGCCGTTGTCGCCGATAACATGAGCGTCGACAATGCACTCGGGCTATCGGTTTTTCCGGGAATCACTTTTTCGGCAGAATCGCGGCGTACGTCTTGAACGACATACGGAAGAATCCTCTCGCCACTCAAGGAGGAAACATGCGGCGGATCGCGTACTTCGGGGTTGGCTTCCTACTCGTCGGCGGCGCATGCGTTCAAGTCGATCCGATCCACCGGGCACCGCGTCGGACCGTCACCTATCTCCGGCCGTCCCAAGCGTCTTTGCCCCGCCCACCGCGGCGAGGACCGGCCAAGAATTCGTACCCGCCGCGACGTCGACATGCGAATTCGACGTCCATGGGCGCATGGATGCCGAGTCATGGTCGCATCAGCCCGCGTTGGAAGACCATCGTGATCCACCACAGTGCAACGCGAGCGGGTGGCGCAAGAGCATTCGACCTATTCCACCGAAAACGAGGTTGGGACGAGTTGGGCTACCATTTCGTGAT
>JADFIX010000442.1:2953-4719 GCA_022566435.1 Planctomycetota bacterium | reverse complement strand
GCATGCTCGCGCTGATGCGCGAATTCGGCATGCAGCTGCAGCCCCACCCGGACGGCGCCGAACTCGTGCGGGCGCGGCTTCGGATCGACACCGCACGCTGACGGCCCACGCCGGTCGGCGATCATGGCGCGACGCGCCGTCTCGCCATCACCCTCTTGACGCTTCACAGCTAGCCACCGGGGTGGCGGCTGCCGGCCTGCAGGCCGAAAACGGTACGGCTCTTCGCCACGCCGGCCGAACCTCAAACGCTGTGCAACCTGCGGTGGGCGTGCCAGGTCGACCTGCACGACGCGGCACCGGCCGCCTACGAGCCCCAGTCGCCCCTTGCTCACGATGAGCTTGCAGCAACCCTCGTAGGACGCCGCCACTGCGCACGTCTGCGCTGACCGGCAAGCTGAGCCAAGCCCCCAGGCGGACAAGCCAGAAGTCAGGGCGCGAAGATGCCGCCCATGCCGCCCATGCCGACTGCCACGCTGCCCCCACTTTCCATCCTGGACCTGGCCCCTGTCGTTGAAGGCGCCAGCACGCGCGACGCCCTGCTCAACAGCCTCGACCTCGTGCGCCTCGCCGACGAACTCGGCTACCAGCGCTACTGGGTGGCCGAGCACCACAACATGGAGGGCGTGGCCAGCTCGGCCACCGCGGTGCTGATCGGCCAGCTCGCCGCCGCCAGCCGGCGCATCCGCGTGGGCTCGGGCGGCGTCATGCTGCCCAACCACGCGCCGCTGGTGGTGGCCGAAGCCTTCGGCACGCTGGCCGAGCTGTACCCGGGCCGCATCGACCTGGGACTGGGCCGTGCGCCCGGCACCGATGGCGCCACCATGCGCGCCCTGCGCCGCGACCGCGTCGAGACCGAGGAAGACTTCCCGCGCGACGTGATGGAGCTGCAACGCCTGCTGGCCCCGGCCACGCCGGATCAAAAGCTGGTGGCCACGCCCGGCGCGGGCACCAACGTGCCGATCTGGCTGCTGGGCTCCAGCCTGTTCTCGGCCCAGGCGAGTCGGGAAAGTTCGACGATCGAGTCGTGCTACATCCGTCCGTCGTACGCGACACGAGCGGCCTGCTGCATATGTGGTACAACGGCGTCGGTCGGCAAAAGGATTTCCTGGTCGGGCACGCCACGAGCCGGGATGGAGTCAAATGGAAACGGCAAAACAGCGGCGATCCTGTGCTCACTGCTGGAACCGTAAGCGGTCGCAAGGAAATCTACGTCTACAACGTGATGGTTCTGTTGGAGAAGGGCCTTTATCAAATGTGGTATAGCGCTGCCTTGGACATTAATTCTCTGGGCCGGTATGCACCGCACGGCAGCGCGATCGTGTACGCCGAAAGCCACGACGGCACGAAGTGGACTCGCGACGACGCAATTACACTATTGAGTGGTGACGAGGGCGAAGAGGACGCCTATGCCTGCTTCGCGCCGTACGTCGTGCGGCGTGGTGACGGTTTGTGGATGTACTACTCGATGGGATCGGCCTACCAGCGTTATCAGACCGGTTTGGCGATGTTCCGGCGGTGAATGCCAGAGACACACAAACGACCCGGTCAGCGAGTAACGAAGTGGAACTGCCTGTGATGCCCAGGGAGATAAATACCGAGGGCAAAGATTCGCGTTTCCAAAAGGTGGAGCGTGGGAGGTTCTCGATCAACAAGTAACCGCCCCGTCGCCAACACGCGCCGCCCTTGTGCGGCGTTTTCTCGTTGGGGTAGTGATTGCAGACGCAAACTCCGCCGTAGTTGCAGCGACACAGGCACGCTGGGCGTAG
>JADFIX010000442.1:0-2896 GCA_022566435.1 Planctomycetota bacterium | reverse complement strand
CCGGTTAGAAATATCCACTACTTGAGTCTTGCAAATGTTACCTCGCCTAGCCCCGACCATCAGATTCGTATTTCTCCTTCTGACTTCCAATGCGTCACTTGCGGACGAACCCGCCAAGGAGCTCTCACAGCCATCGCCGCTTTCTGCGGTGCGTGATTTGCTGAACGTAAACGAGTTGGTGAAGGCGGCCGAATACGTGCGGAAGGCTGGTGAAGCATTCGAACGCTTCGGAGGTTCGCTTGGCGGACTTGCCGATGCTCTGGCTACAATGAGTCGCGAGTTTGATCCGCTCGGGTACAAGACGGCATTTCGCGCGTTGGGACGACAAACGGAAATCATAAAGCAGCAAAGCGAGATCATTCAGGCATTCCAGGCACGGGAAATAGAGCGGCTGCGGAATGAGAATCAACAGCTTAGGGAGCGACTGGGTCGGATTGAACAAAGAAAGCCGCGTGTCGCTGAGCAGTTTTGGCTCAACCTCTACTTAGTTGACAAAAGTAGAATCCCCTTTACTCTTTCCGCCCAAGGCGTCGATATGTCTTCAATCCTGATGAGCGACTTTATGGTCGAGTACAATTCGGAAAGGAGAGATGAATATGGCCCGCTATTATCCCAATCTTTTGCACTATGAAAGTCGTCTTGCGAAAAAACACGAGACGAATGGAACTCCCACAAGTCTGGAGGGGGCTCTTTTGGATTTGATTTCGGCAATGGAAAAGACGTCGAAAGCGGCGTGCGGCAGGATGACGGTCTGCGAGCACAATGATTTCCATCAAGAGATGCAAAACTTGACGATCATTCAACGAAGCCTCGCGAATATGGCGATGGAGCTGGAATCAGCTTGTGAGGAGAGACTTTCCTATTACCAAGGTTGATGTGAATTGGGCCCAGTATCCGCCAGTTGACCAAACCACACATCAAGGCGTTGCACACAGAGCCGCGGGCCGCGCGGTTTGGTAAAATTAATATCGTTTGCCGCGACCGGTGAACCTAACGTAATCCCGTGTCAATGAAACGCTTCTCAATGCGAACGCTCCTTCTCCTTGTCACGTTGCTCTGTGTTGCGATGGCCATCAGCAATAAGTGGATTCGCAACCAGCATGCACAAGCCAAATTCGAAGACGCGCTTCTTGACTACCCTAAATTCCAACAAATATCCAATACCGATTATGACCTGGATTGCATCTTACCTAAATGGTTGCAGCATGTTGTCGGCGACGACAACCTCGATCCATTCTTTCGCGTCACCAAGATTGATTTCGTGTTAGAAAACCTCAACTCCCAACCGACCGAAGACATCGAGTTCTACAACCAATTCAAAAGTGTTCACACGATTCGCATTAGCAATACAAAACTTTCTGCTCGCGTTTTCGAAGCGCTCAAGACGTTTCCTAGTCTGAAACGCATTGTCGTGTTAACAACGATCTGGGGTGACGACGGCTTTGTGGAGACAGGCGAGGATTACAAAAGTATCGACCTGACTGCGTACGATGGAAACGAGTTTGAGATTGAAATCCAAACCAACAACTCACTAACGTCTTTGTAAGGGGGATCATGGATGCACTGGAGTAGGAAAACCCGGGTCGGCTCGCTTCGTTCGCCAACGTCAACTCCCGCCATCCGGTGATCCCGGTCGTGAGACGCCTAAACACAGTAAGGTTCGCGGATGACTGATGACGAAATCAGCGAATTCGTCTTTATGTGCGAAGACCCGGTTCCTGCGGATCTTCTGATGGTGTTCGCCGCCGCGAATGAAGTCGATATGGAGCGCCGAACACGGCGCGGAGTCGATCTGTATCGCGCCGGACATGCATCAAGAATCCTTGTAACGGGTGGTGGCGTTCTCGCTCGCAAATGTCCTGAAGCGAGGCGATTGGCACAGATCGCAAAGGACCTCGGTGTCCCTAACTCAGATCTGCTGATTGAGGATCGCTCTAGCAATACGTTTGAGAACGCGGAGTTTTCCAGGTCCGTACTTCAAGCGGCTCACTTGCTTGACAGTCTATCGACAGTGATCCTTGTGTCGTCCGAATGGCACATGCGTCGTGTAATGTTTACGACTCGGAAGTACTTCCCCGAGTCAATCCGCTTGGTATGCTGCCCGACATGCGAAGGCTGCAACCGTGAGAACTGGACCCAATCGGAGACGTGCCGCAAGGAAGTTGCCAGCGAAGCACTATTGCTCGAAGCGTTTCTGGAAACCGGAGCGCTCTCAGAAGTAGCGGGTGATAATGGATGCGGCAGCTAACGCAGGCACCGGTTCCGAAAAACGGTCGTGGTCGTGCCAACCAATCTGGGGCAGCAGATTCTCTTAGTCCGAATCGGTCGATCGAGAGCCCTATCAAAGCAGCGTTTTTCACTGTTGTGTAGTGCCCCTTTTTTTGTCTAACGACAGACGGGATGTCGCCGTAAGTACTTCGGACAAGGGCGGCGACAAAAAGCAAGGCCAGCACGATGGGAAGGTAAGAAGCTATTTGGCGGATGAAGGCTACGATGACGACCGCGGTGATGCAAAGTACCGAGGCAATGGAAAACTTGGTGACGCGAATGACAAAGACCCGTCTGCCAAGTTTGGGAATAGTGGCAAGGATAAGTATAGCTACGGAGACGGAGATTATCATTCAAGCCGGGACAGCGCGGAAACACTAATCGTAGGCGTCAGCGAAGCAGCGCTCGGCAACAATCCCGACGCTGGCGGCGGCATGCCAGCGCCCTTCGGCCGGGGACAATGGGCGGACGACATTGCGTTGGGTGTGGTCGGCGAGCCGTTCGAGCGGGATGGGAAAACATTTGTTCAACTCGACCTCATCGAAGTCTACAAGGGGCGACTGCCCACGGGCCAGTTCGTTACCGACGATCGGGAGGTGTTTCGCCTGGAATGTTCGCTTCCTCCCGT
>JADFIX010000441.1 GCA_022566435.1 Planctomycetota bacterium | reverse complement strand
TGGGAAACGTCAAGGTCGCCATCACTCACGTGTGGGCCTCGATTTTCAAAGTCGGACCGGCGCACGTGGAAACGGATAAGTCCGGCATACTCGACCATGCGACCCGCGCCGGACTCTATCGGATAAAGGCAGAGGGCGGCGACCTCAGTTACACCTTCTTGTCCAGTGGAGCGAAAGAATTGGTCGTGTCCATTCCGATCCATGTGCCCGGAAATGTGGTCGAGCAGGATACGCCGTTGATCCCGAATACCGGAATTCTGCATGGCTTCGTGCGGGTTCCATCCGCCGGCCGTCTGTTCTCGTTTGTATCTTGGCGATCTGGCATTCTCGATATTTCAATATCCCGGCACTTTCCGGTCGATGCGAGTGTGGAGGTGGCGGCGGGTGGAACCTGGTGGAACCCGCCCTACGAACTTACGCCGTCGCCTTTCGTCGGAACACCACCGTCCCCGCGACCATGAGAAGCAACGCGAGGGCGACCGCACCCCAGGTGGACAGCGCCGGGATGGTGGTCTCGCCGAATAGACAATAGGCCAAATCGTAAGTTGTAGTTTCCCATTCCCCAGTGGCTGACCGCCACAGCGCGGCCTGATTCTCTGCGGGCGCCGTTTCCCACGCCCAGTAGCACTCCTGACCTGGAAAAGCGTTAATCGCTTGGATGGACAACCAATAACCAGTTTCCGGCGTCAGCAAGACCGGTTCGTCTAGATCGGCTTCGTACTGGTACTCTGTGTGCGGGTTAATATCTTCGATAAACAGGCCTGTCGCTTGCCTGTTCACATCGCCAACCAGTGAAGAATGGATGAGCGTGCCCGGCAAGCCGTCCAAGCCATCATTCTCGTACCAACGGATCTGAAAGTCGTCGCCTGCCGGTGCGAGGCACTCGACGGGTGTGAGCGCATCGACGTAGGTACCCCACCAGCGAACGCGAGCCACGGATACCTCGACCGCTACAGAGACGTTCTCAGCGTGGAGCAACGGGTTCTGTTCCCACGTGTCGCTACCGACGAACGGCGTCCCGGGCGCCCCGTTTTGGTTCTGGTCCGGCAGTTGGCAAGCGGTATAGGCCTGCGCCGCTGGAAGCCACCCAATGGCGGCGCCAATCGCCAGCGCAAACGTCAAACTCGTCTTTGTTGACATTAGACTCTCCCGGAAATAAGAATCGCCGGTTGCCTCGCGCGGAATTGACCTCGTGACAATCGAATCGACAAGGTAGCCGTACACGCGAAACATGCATGATCCGTTCGTCGCTTCCGAGCTTGTCATTCTATCTGTTAGGCCCGCAAGATTCAAGAGAAAAGGCAATTCCGTCGTGTTTGTCTTGATGATTTCCGAGTTGCGAAGCCCGATCTACCCGGATAGCGGAAGCGACGAAGCGACGTAGCGACGAAGGATCGATGTCAGTACTGGCGAGCGTAAGCGACCGGCTTCTTAGTTGTCCCGAAGCAGGGTTTCAATCAACGAGTCCCCAGCCATGATGTTGTGCAAGTGCACAAACAGCTTTTCCGGCGAACGATCGACGGGGCAGGCACGAGCCTGTTGTGACGGGCACATCCGCGTTGCAGCGGCCGTATCGCCGTTGCGGCTGTAACTACGCCGTGTTATGTTCCTTATATCTTGTCTAGCGCGTAGTGCGTCCCGGACGCACCTTTTATGGCTACCCGGGTGATCGTTGCAAGTTGGATGGCGGTCCCTAGAATATCATCATGATCGACCGCTTCACCAACGTCTACGACGACAAGGCGCGTGCGGACGCCTATGCCAAGCTCGAGTTCCCCGGAACATACTACCTGGCCTACCGCGATCTCCCGGCGATTATTTCCGAGCACGTCAACGGCACGGCGGCTTTGGACTTCGGCTGCGGCACTGGCCGTTCGACCCGCTTTCTGCACAGGCTTGGCTTCGCTCCCGTCTTGGGCGTCGACATCGCATCGCACATGGTCGACCAGGCCCGCGAGCTTGACCCGCACGGTGCGTATCTTCTCGTTCCCGACGACGAACTCAGCGAGCTGCCGCCGGGCACCTTTCATCTGGTCCTGGCCGTCTTCACCTTTGACAACATCCCCACCACGGAAAAGAAAGTCGCGCTCTTTACGGGATTGCGGAATCTGCTGACGGCCGGCGGGCGCATCGTGAGTCTCGTCTCCTCCCCGGATATCTACATCAACAAATGGTCCTCGTTTTCCACCAAGGACTTCCCCGAAAACCGCACCGCGAGTTGCGGCGATAAGGTACGCATCGTCATGCTCGACGTGCCGGACCAACGACCCGTCGAGGATCTTTTGTGGACGGACGAGGGGTATCAGGAGGTGTTTGAGCGCGCGGGCGTGAGGCCGTTGAAGACGTACTGGCCCTTGGCGAATGAGGCTGAACCGCATGATTGGGTGAGCGAGCTCGGGACCGCCCCTTGGATTATCTACGTTTTGGGGCGTGGCGAATAGATCGGGCACTGTCGGGAGTTTGACCTGATGCAGCATAGCACCAATAATCCGGACACCGTCGGTCTCAATTTATCTTCTAATCGCTACTTCTGATGGCAAAGACGCGTACTCCGATTCCCGATGCCCTCGCCGCCGAAGTGATGTTCGCTTCGGACCGCACGTGTTGCGTCTGCCGCGACCCGAACCGGAAAACTGAAATTCACCACATCGACGGTGATCCATCGAACAACGACCGTTCGAATCTAGCCGTCGTCTGTAAAGACGACCATAGCGAGGCTCACACGAAACAGGCGTTCGCGCGCAATCTAACGCCGGAGGTGATCCGACTATACAACGAGAGTTGGCGTGCAGTTGTTCGCGCGAGGTTATCGCCAGGCGGTGACCAGGCGCTGAAATTTGAGTATCAACAACAGGTTCTACTTAACATCAGCCTTGCACCTCACGCCTGGAAAGTACATTACATCGCGCTGTATCCTGGTCACTTCCGCGACAATGAATACAGTTCGGCGAAACGTCATGGAGACATTTGGGACATGCTTTCAGAGTTTGGATCGCATCGATATTCGGTTGACCAATGGAAGAAATATGTTTCGTTATTTGACGACGCGATCAACGGCGTCATCGCTCAACTTAACGGTATTCTCGCAGCGCACGGAAACGTAGTTCCTATCTCGATCAAAATCGCGATTTTGCGCACTAACTCGCAGCTCGAAGCGGAACGGTCCGTCTATTTGCAGCTACCTCAAATTATCAGTATGATTGGCGGTGAAGACAGCCTATTCGCGGGTCGGTTCACGCAAACAACAAGGCCGCTTTCGTCGCTTGCGCGATTGGCGGCCGAGGAATGTGAGGCGTTGGAATCAGCGACACAACAAGCTAGGTAGGTCGCGCTGGCTAAACGGAAGGTCGTCCACTCCGCCGATTTCTGGCTGAGTCCGACCTACGCGGCCCTACGTCGATTGGCTCGAAATGGTTGGAAGAAACCGAGTTCGGCTGAACTGGAGTTCCGAAGGTGCACCTCGAATCTGATTACCGAAAGAAGGCTTCCAGTCTGTCGCGCAGACAACTTATCAGTCTCTGGAGGCAAATCGTAGACGAAGACACGCCTGGATGGCCACCTGGCAAGGCGTTCGAGTATCTTGTGTTAAGAGCGTTTGAACTGGAACGTGCGCGGATACTTTGGCCTTTTTCTGTGAAGCTTGGCGGCCACATTGTTGAACAGATCGATGGATGGGTCGATGTAAGCGGCCTGTCGTGCATAATTGAGTCGAAACAACACGCCAAGCACAACGACATAACTGCAATCGCAAAACTTCGCAATCAGTTGACGCGCCGTCCTGCCTCGACTATTGGAATTGTGTTTAGTTACTCCGGATTCACGATACCGGCTTTGCGATTGACGCAATACGTTGCGCCGCAGACGATTCTCCTTTGGGCAGGAGAGGAAGTGAGTTATGCCCTGAAGAACAGAAAAATGATCGACGGGTTGCAGCGCAAATTTGAGTACGCCACACAGACAGGCCTTCCCGACTATTCGTTGTTGGCGGAAACACTATGAACATGTCCTTTGTGGTGGTTGAAGGACGGGAACTGGAATTGCTCCTCAGCGATTGTATACAAACTAAGAAGATTACGGAGCATGTCAGAGTAGTTGATGCGGGCGGAAGGTACTCTGCGGTGTCTTTGGCTCGCACTCTGTTGATGAATCGACCGGGGAAGGTGGCAGTGGCGATTCGGGCATTCGGTGACAGGGCGGAGAGTGGCACAATCGAGAGTTTGGAGATCGAGCAGGCATTGGCAGACGTTGCGGAAAACGAGAGATTTGGCGTGTTCTCCTTTTCGATAACATTGCTCGATTCTGCAGGCCAGGATGCCCGATCGCCGTTTGTTGCTCAGCTTCTCAAGTTCCTTAGTGTAGATCCGATTGCACATAGCATTGATAAATCGAAGTTGATGTCAAAGTCGTTGTCCCAGCTCATTGAACGCCGCTCATCGCTCATCAATAAGCGCTTCGCGGAGGGCCTGACTCCTGAGGAGGAACTGGAACTCGAGAGCTTAACGCAAACTGTCGACGAGTACGTGTCTAAGATGGACAGACGAGTGTTCGCACCTGCGCGGCGATTGCAGCGTCGGGCGAGCCGTTTGCTGTCGAAACAAGGCCGGAGGTCGTCTTATGAAGATATTTGAGTACACTCACACGATCCATAGTCGACGCCACGGTCCACTAGGATACTTGAACTATTCGAGTTACAGGCCTTGGCTTCGAGATGAGTTTCAGTTCCGGT
>JADFIX010000440.1:3714-4739 GCA_022566435.1 Planctomycetota bacterium | reverse complement strand
GCGCCTGGGGGCGCGTCTTCGCCGCCAGGCGCTCTCAGATCCTTGATCAGGTGCCGGCCGAGACTATAGGTGCGCAAGCCGTTGAGCCAGATCCACACTCGCTTGGCGGTCAGACTGCTGTGGATGAGCGGTGGGTAGGCGCGATCTTCGAGGAACTCGTTATGTCCCGTCGCGACGATGATCAGGTCCGGTTCATAACCCAAAACCTCCGTCAAGATCGGTAACAACCGGTAACTGGCATAGGAGATCCCGCCGCAGTTAGAAGTTTGGTTGATCTGGCTCGTCAGAGCAAAGTTGAGCGGTATTTTCGGGTCAGACTCATAGATGCACTTGTCGACATTGGGGATCCTGCCGCAATTCCCTGGCTCTGTGCGGCGTTGAACGACGGCGACAGATCGGTGCGCGCGAGTGCTTTTGTTGCGATCGGTCAGATCGGCGATCCGCGCGCCGTGGACCCGTTGATCGCTTGGCTAAATGATCCCGACGATGAAAGGCGCTTGTTGGCCAACTACGTGGCAAGCCAGGCTCTGGGAGGAATCGGCGATTCACGCGCCGTGCCTTCTTTAATTCCGCTTCTTCAAGACGCCAATGCAACAATCCGCCGACATGCCGTCAATGCGCTCGGCGATATCGCGGATAGCGCCGCGGCCGAGAGTCTCATCGCGATACGCAAAGATCCGGACCTCGATGTGCGTCGCTGCATCATTGAATCCCTGTACGCGTTAGCCGATGAACGCGCGATGCAAGAGCTATTCCAGATCGCGATCGACGATGCCGACCCGAAACTGCGCTTGCAGGCAGCCGGGTTTATCTCCCGAACGTGGAAACGCGAGACTATGCCTGAGCTTTTAGCGTTTTGCCAGCGCGTAAGCGATCCGGGGAAAACCGAAATCGTGAGGGGACTTGCTCAAGCCAATGACCTCGACATGTTGCATGCTCTGTTAAGAAACGACGACGTGACCATCGTCTCGTCGGTCGCTGATGGCCTTGCGGAACTGCGCGACAAACGCGAATTGATTTCAATC
>JADFIX010000440.1:0-3704 GCA_022566435.1 Planctomycetota bacterium | reverse complement strand
GTCGAGCCACTGCTGGAAGCCTTGGCTCGGTCCACTGAATCGGAGCCACGCTTTGATATCATTTACGCGCTCGGCGAGATCGGCGATGCCAGAGCCGTACAGCCTTTGGTGAGCGTGCTCAAGGCCGACAGTAAACTCGGCTCGCACGCCGCCGACGCCCTGGCGAAGGTCGGCGACCGCAGAGCGGTCGACCCGCTTATTCGCGCACTGAAGGAAGATGATGAACGCCGTTATCGTGCTGCTGCGGCATTGGCGGAAATAGGTGATCCCAGAGCTATCGAACCACTTTTGCAAGCGCTACACGATGCGGGAACACACCGCCGGTACATCATCGCGACGGCGTTGATACGAATCGGAGATGAGCGGCTCGTGGAGCCGTTTGCCGAGAGTTTGCAACGCTCCGAACCCGGCTATGAGTCAATCGCGATCGGATTTCTCGGCGAAAGGGGCGACCTCCGCGCGCTAGAGCCGGCTGTGGAGAGACTGAGGGAGGTTAACCGGAAAGACAACGTTTCGACGCTGTTGAGCGGGGATCTGGCTGCCTACACCATGGCGGCGATCGCCATCCGACACGGTGCTGATCGCATTCGGCATCTTGTCTCCGATCCGCATCGGCGTGTTCGAGCTGCAGCTGCCCAGGCAATGGCCGAAGTTGCTAAGAAGCGATATGAACTGCTTCTCGATGGCCCTCGCCGATCCAATTCTGTCAAACCGTCATCACGTGCCGGCAGCGATCTCCTGGCGGAGATTCGCAGCGCGGGAAGTCGTGCGCGAAGCGGCGATCAACAGGCTCTGCAGCGGCTGAAAACCGGGCTGAAGAGTCCAGTCGTCGATCTACAAATAGCCGCCATCGCGGAACTCGCACGTTCCCAGCAATCACAACCGGAGATTGTCACCGATCTGAAACAAGCGCTAGCCGAAGCATCAAGCCCGACGGTCAAGTTGAAGATCACGGGAGAGCTCGCCAAGGCTCAAGATCTAAACGCCCTAAAGAACCTTCGGCAGTACTTAAAGAGCGAAGACCCTGTTGAGCGGATCTACGCGGGTCAAATACTCGGCCAGGAAGGTCCTCAGGGTGTGGCGAAAGAGTTGGTCGCCGCTCTCGAAGACGATGACACTCTCGCCAGGGTGAACGCCGCAACCGCGATCATTCGCATCCTCAGTGCCCAAGCCGCCGCCGATCGTGGCGCGGAGTCCAGCGCCGACGTGCACCAGGATGATGCGGAGTAGTCCGGAATGGTCCGGGCTGGGGAGCTGGCCACGCGGGTGAGGTTCAAAGGAGCGATCCCCGTTCCGCTCAACACCGGGCTCGCCCGGAAGTTCTCGATTTCGTTCTGTAATAAAGCCGGCTGGTGCCCGTATGGTTGGGTAGGATCGCTCAGCGGGAGCAATATTCCGCGACCTCGCGAATCAATCAGCTCAGGAGATCGAAGATGATAACCAACCTGTTACAAATTCCTCGGTTCATAATCCTCGTCTTTTCGCACGCGGCGGCCAGTTCCTTAGCAGGCGGAGAACCCGGAGACACGATCGACGGTCAAATTGAGGCCCTGGGCGAACTGCTGGGCGATTCCAGTAAGATGGCGACCGAGCAGCTAGTCAGCCGGGGCGCCCCTGCGGTGGAGCCGCTCATTCGAGCCATGTGGGATACAAATCGGAAACACTTCGTCCGCTGGGGTGCGATCAAGGTCTTGGGGAAAATCGGGCCGGAGACAGATACCGTCATCCCGGAGTTGACAAAAGCCCTTGACGATGAATCGCTTCGCGATTTCGCTGCCAGGGCACTTGGGGAAATTGGGCCAGAAGCAAAGGCTGCAGTGCCAAAACTAATCGAGACCATGCGAGACAAGAATGCGAAGTATCGGTTTCGACATATCATCGCATTGGGAGAAATCGGTGATCGGGCAGCAACCGCCGCTTTGTTGACGGCTGTGCGCGACGAGGACGTACGTCGATGGGCCACGAGCGCTCTGCAGGACATCGGTCCAGGTGCACTGCCGCAGGTTCTCGAGTTGCTCCGGCATCAAGATCCGAAACTACGCTGCCGCGCGGCGGAGATACTCGGCGAATGGGGTCCTTCCGCCAAGTCGGCGGTTTCACACCTCGTTCGCGCATTGAATGAATATGAGGTGTGCCCCATGGCGGCATATGCACTGGGGCGCATTGGAGCAGATGCGCGCAGCGCGATTCCCGCGCTATCGCGTAAGATGCTCACTGGTCGTTATCTGCACGAGTGCGAGGCAGCCGCTAAAGCACTGGGTAAAATTGGCGGGCCGGATGTTGTTCCGCACCTGCTTCGTGGCTTAAAGGACCGGCGCAAGTTCACCTATTTTCCAAAGTCAGATACCGAAGGATTTGAATCACGTGTGCCGTGGTACGCTGCCGACGCGTTGGCGCGGATAGAACCACTTCCCAAGTCAACACTGCCATTCCTGATCGCGGCACTCAAACACGACAAGCAAAACTCGGGCGCGATGCAGGCAATTGCGAGATTTGGAAAAGAGGCGAAAGACGCCGTGCCGTTGCTCGTCGAAGCGATCCCGTTCAATAACAAAGAGCTTCGCTATTACTTCGCAGCCGACGCGATCGAAGCGCTGGGCAACATTGGCCCAGAGGTAAAAAGTGAGGCCATGGCCTTGCTGATCGAGACAATGGGCCACGACATCCTTGGCAATCGCGCGATGCGTAGTCTTGGCAACATGGGATCTGGTGCGCAAGACGCTGTACCGGCACTTGTTGAAGCCACCGGTGGCGGCAAGCTGACGAGACGCCTCACCGCCGTGCACACACTGGGGAAAATCGCAAAGTACGACGAGGCTGCGTTGGATGCCCTTATCGTACTTTCCAAAGATGAAGATCAACAAATACAGATTGAAGCCTTCTGGGCTCTGGCGAACAACGAGCCCGAACTGGAGACGGCAAGACGCAAGACAGAAGCTGCCTTGATCGACGCGATTTCGCTTGCCGTCAGGTGTTTGCGCGACGAGCATGGATTCGCACGAGCAAAGGCAGCGAACATTGTTCGTGCGCTTGGCCCCAAAGCAAGTGGCACCGTTGCAGCGTTGATCGAGGCATTAGAAGAGGGCGGCAACTCCTATGTGCGTACTGCCGTTATTAAAGCTTTGGGTGAAATGGAGCCGGAAGGAAAATCCGCCATCCCAACGTTGTTGGCTGTCGTCCGAGAAGACGATGATATCGATCTTCGTCGACTGGCGATCGAAGCGATACAGAAGATGGATTCGGATACGAGTGGTCTAGTTTTGCAGGCACTGATTGAATCACTTCAAAGTTCACGTGCGTCGCACCGCGCGGCGGCGGCTCAACTGCTCGGCTCGTTGCAATCACCCGAAGATCGAATTGTACAAGCCCTCATTGACTCTCTGGCAGACAGACGCCTGGTTGTTCGATCTTGCGCCGCGGAATCTCTCGGGCAGATTGGACCGGAAGCGAAAGCTGCAACACTGGCTTTGCAGTCGGTATTGAAGGATGAGTATCAGGCAGTGGCGGACAAGGCGTCTCAAGCGCTAGCGCGCATCAACTCCAAGCAGAACAGTACCAATCGTAGGTGAGAAAGGCGGGGATGAATCATGAAAGCGATCAAGTTGCTCATTTTGTTGATTGCAGTCCCGATGCTAGGGCTGTTTTCAACTGTAGCCACGGGCGCGGAAGTCCACATTAAGAACAACAGCCGTGTTGCCTTTCGT
>JADFIX010000439.1 GCA_022566435.1 Planctomycetota bacterium | reverse complement strand
ACGAACCGTCCATCCCTCCACCGAACGTTTCAGATAGACCGCCAGAACCTGCACGTGCCCTTGAGGTGCGCAACCCACGGCCGGCCGATCCGGATTCACCAGAAGCTTGGCCTCACGGGCCTGACGTGTCGGACGTTGCCGCACCCACAGCGTCTTGCGGCGCCGATCGAATCCCTTTGCTCTCGACGGACCCGGCCTCATAGAAGGGGCAGCAATATGTCAGCCCAGGGCAACTTGATCGTCCCGCATCATGGCCCAGCACCAGATCAATTCCGTCAGGCGGCGTCGAGTGCCCTCGGATTCCAGTTCGTCATGTCGACGCCGATTCAACATCGGCTTCGACCGGTCCCGACCCCTCCATCCGGGCCACGACGGCGCAGGCCGTCGAGTCGCTCCAGACGTTGATGGCCGTGCGGTACATGTCGAGAATCCGATCCACTGCCAGGATGATGCCCACGTAGTCCACCGGTAGCCCGACCGCGCCAAGCACGACGACCATCATCACCGTACCCGCGTGAGGAATGCCCGCCGCTCCGATGCTCGCCAGCAAAGCGGTGACCGCCACGATCACCTGCTGACCCATCGCCAACTCGTGACCGGTGGCCTGAGCAATAAACAGGACGGCGACGGCCTCATATAGCGCGGTGCCGTCCATGTTGATGGTGGCCCCGAGCGGCAAAACGAACGAGCTAATCCGGTTGCTGATCTTTGCGCGCTTTTCGACACAGGTAAGCGTCAGCGGCAGGGTGCCGTTGCTGCTCGCGGTACTGAACGCGGTCAGCAGGGCCGGCGACATGGATTGGGCATATTTCCACGGGCTGCGCCTGCCGAGCACGATCAAAATAATCGGCAGGGTAACAAAACCGTGGATCGAAAGGGCGATGGCGACCGTCAGCATGTACCACCCCAACGCGACGAACACGTCCAGCCCCTTGCCCGCGGAGGCGAACAGCATGAAACCCAAGACGCCGATCGGCGCGAGCTTGATGATGGCCATCGTCAGCCGCATCATCACGTCGAACATCGCCTTGAAGATTTTGGCAAGCAAGGCACCCGCCTCGCCCCCGACGACATTGATGAAGACGCCGAACAGAATGGCGAAAAAAATCACACCGAGGATGGACCGGTTGCTGCCGTCCGCCAACGCGGCGAAGGGATTGCCGGGGATCAGCGTGAAAACCTGATTCCATAGGGTCGCGCCCAGACTTTGATCGCCGGCTATCACATCAGAGTGAACGACCTCCGCCCCTTGCTGCAGCACCGCTAGATCGGCGCCGGCACCGGGTTGAATGATATTGAAGACAATCATGCCCGTGATGATGGCTATCATGCTGGTGGTGATGTAGTAGGCCATGGTCCGCGCGCCGAGCCTGCCGAGCCCACCCGCGCTGCCGGTGCCCGTGATTCCCGTAATCAGTGAAGAAAGGATCAAAGGAGCGACGATCATGGAAAGCAGGCGAAGGAAGACATCGCCCACGCCCTTGCCGTACTTGGCGAAGTTATCCGGCCAGCTCTGGTCGATCTGACCCGTGCCCGCAAAATAATTAAGCGGCAGGCCGATGCCCGCTCCGATGAACATCGCGATCAAGATCTGGTGATGCAGCTTCAGTCGCATGGGAAGACGATCCGTAATGCGCCCAAGAAGGCAGATGACCGGCGAGCGGCGACGGTCGACAACGCTTCCGAAAGGAATCGCAGGAATCATGGTACGGGCATGCGCGGGGCGCAGCAAATTGTCCCGCGGGTTTCCGTTGCCGGCGGTCGAATGGAACGACAGAGATGCAAGTCATGATATCACAGGCGGGCCACGCCTTTGACAGACCGGGCGCGGTCGCGTAAGCTTCCCGTCCATGACAAGCCTGACAACTTGCCGTGACGGGAGGCCGCGTTGACCACGATCGCGGTCATTCCCGCCCGCTACGGGTCGACTCGATTCCCTGGAAAACCTCTCGCCCGCGATACCGGTAAGTATCTCATCCAACATGTTTACGAGAACGTGTCCGCCTGCTCACGAATCGACCGTACCGTCGTGGCGACGGACGATAAGCGGATTGCCGACGCGGTGGTGTCGTTTGGCGGATTGGTTCAGATGACGGCCGCCGACCATCGCAGTGGTACGGATCGAATCGGCGAGGTGGCTGCCTCGTTGAGCCTGGATGACGACGATCTGGTTCTCAATGTGCAAGGGGATGAGCCGGAAATCGACCCAGCGGTGCTCGATCGCTTGATTCAGCACATGACCGCTGAATCTACCTGTCGAATCGGCACGTTGGCGGCGCCGTTTGACGATGCCGGGCCTCGCGATGGTCCCGGATCGCCAAACGATCCCAACTGCGTGAAAGTCGTCACGGATGTCACAGGTCGGGCGCTCTACTTTTCGCGAAGTCCGATACCTTTTCCGCGCAACATGGACGGCAAGGTGGATCGCCCGTCCCGCTGGCTGCTTCACTTGGGCGTCTATGCATTTCGGGCGGACGTGTTGCAGCGTGTGACGGTGGCCGGCGGGCTCGCACCGAGCGAACTCGAAGAGATCGAGTCGTTGGAACAGCTTCGATGGCTGGAAAACGGCTTGCCGATCGCCGTGGTTCGGGTGAGCCATCGCTTTGTGGGTATCGATACGCCCGCGGATTATGCGTTATTCGTCAAGCGATTCGCCGCGGGTTCGACATGTGTCGAGGCTTAGGTATAATCAGTTTGTTGTCGGTTCGGTCATGAGGTCATGACCCAATTTTTTTCGGTCGCGTGAAGTTACGATGAGCCTAAAGAAACCAGAAGACGTATTCGCTTCGCTGACTTATGCGACCGACGATACCGAATTCTTCACGCCCATGCCGGCCGGCTACGTGAAGGGAAAAACGAAGTACCTCGTCGTTTTCGGTACGGTCATGAGCGGGCTGGGCAAGGGAATTTTCTCCAGCTCACTCGCCAAGATCATGCAAGACAAGGGGCTTCGGGTCGCGCCGATCAAACTGGAGGGCTACCTCAATCACGACAGCGGAACGCTCAACCCCTACCGCCACGGTGAGGTCTTCGTGCTCGACGACGGGCTCGAATGCGACATGGATCTGGGTACCTACGAGCGGATGCTCAACCAGGACCTGAGCCGCCTGAACTTCACCACCAGCGGGCAGATCTTCTCCTCCGTCTTGGAAAAGGAGCGGCAGGGACGATACCTCGGGCGGGATGTCCAGATGATTCCGCACGTGACGGGCGAGGTGAAGCTTCGCTTGCGCGAGCTGGCCGTCGCGACCGAGGCCGACATCGTTTTTGTGGAAATCGGCGGCACGGTCGGCGACGTCGAGAACGCGTACTTTATCGAAGCCATTCGCGAGATGTCTTACGAGGAGGGGCCCAAGACTTTCTGTTTCGTCGCCCTGACTTACATTGTCGAGCCGAAAATTCTGGGCGAGCAGAAGTCGAAGCCGGCGCAGCTCAACCTGAAGCTGCTCAACGCCGCCGGGATTCATCCGGACATCATCGCGTGCCGCGCATCTTCCCCGGTGGCCAAGAAAGTCCGCGAGAAGATCGCCCTGTTTTCCAGCGTCCCGATGGAGCGGATTTTTTCGATGCACGATTGCGACAGCGTGTACGTGATCCCGGAAATGCTTCGCGGTGCGGGAATCGACACCGCGGTGCTCGATCTGATCGACCTGGCGGATCGCGCGGACGACGAGGCCGAAGAAGTCGCGAAGACCTTGTGGAATAGTTACATTCACGCCTTTAGAACCGCCGAACATGCGATCACGATTGGAATTATCGGGAAATACACTACGGTGCGCGACAGCTACGCCAGCATTATTCAGTCGCTCGAGCACGCCGGCGCCCACCTGGACGCGAAAGTGCAAATCGAATGGGTCGACAGCACGGACCTGATGGATGAGAACGTGGCCGAACGGCTCGCGGGGCTGCACGGTGTGATCGTACCCGGCGGCTTTGGATTTCGCGGCGTAGACGGCAAGATCGCTTGCATCAAACACGTCCGCGAAAACGGTATTCCGTATCTCGGTTTGTGCTACGGGATGCAGATCGCGGTCATCGAATTTGCCCGACACGTCTGCGGCCTTAAGCACGCCGGCAGCACGGAGATCGAGCCGGACTGTCCTGATCCCGTCATCGACATGCTCCCTGAACAGAAAAAGATCGAGGGGCTCGGCGGCACGATGCGTTTGGGCGGCTTCGACGTGGCCATCACACCCGGCAGCCAAGTTTCGGTCTTGTTCGGCGGGGCTCAGCGGATTCGACTCCGATTTCGTCATCGATACGAGGTTCATCCGGATTATATTCAAATCCTGGAAGACAAGGGTATGGTTTTTTCCGGGCGCAGTCCTGATTATCCCATTATGCAGGTGCTCGAACTTCCCCGGACCGTTCATCCCTTCTTCATGGCGACCCAAGCCCACCCGGAACTCACGGGTCGACCCCTGCGTCCCCAGCCGATGTTCCTCGGGCTAGTTTCCGCGGCCCTGACTCGGAGTGGTGTGACGCCCAAGACGATACCGGGGTTGGACGGTTCGGAAACCGATTCGACGGCCTCCGCCGCCGCGGCGAATTCTCCTGCGACTTGATCGTGACGTCGATCATCTCATCCCCGGCGGAATCGACTTCGACGTTTCCCGCCGATTCATCAACTACTTGCCGCGGCCCGTTCGTCTCGACATCTCCTACACGCAGTTTCGGGCTGGTTGGGATTACCGGCTAGTGGACAACCTCCGGTTGCATGTGGATTACTTCCACGGCCGTT
>JADFIX010000438.1:1865-4741 GCA_022566435.1 Planctomycetota bacterium | reverse complement strand
CAAGAAATTCGCCAGAAGAGGTTTTCAGGCATTGGCGGTGTATCATCCCAAACCGCCGCGTGACGTGGCGGCAGACGATATTCTGCGCATGGCGAAGGCGATGGGGTACACCGGGTGGGTGGCGACCGATCTACAATGGAAAACGTTGCGGCACGTCTACCTGGGTACCGGCGAGCGGCGCAGCACGAGCGTATGTTTCCTGCTCGATGGAAGCGGGGTCATACGGTACGTACACCCCGGGCCGGCGTTTGGACCCACGGATGATCCCGAAAAGCAGCGGCTTAACCAGGATTTTGCGAATATCACCGCAGCGATCGAGTCGTTGGTCTCGGAGCCATAGCGACGTTCTGAATGACGCGGCCGCCGCGCCGCGTAGTGGCCACAGCGGGTTCGAGATCATGCGCACGAAGTGAGAAAGAGGCTCTTTCGGTTGGCCGGTTTGTGGCCCGGTCGGCCCACACCGCTTTTTTTTCTGGATTCGTCAGTATTGGGTTCGCGACGCCAATCTACTAATAAGATGGAACCGTCCGGAGTGGTTTCGGAGTAACTCTGTGGGGGATGGAAAATCGGACGCTGATCTGGTTCGAGAGGCGCTGTCCGAGCGTACCGGTGCGTACGCGCTGTTGGTGCACAGATGGAGTGCGCGCGTGCTGGCGGTCTGCCATGCGCGGGTTGGCAACGCGTCCGCGGCGGAGGATCTGGCACAGGAGACCTTGCTGCGTGCCCTTCGCGCACTGGGGTCCATCCGCGAACCGGAACGCTTCGGATCTTGGATCTGCGGGATTGCATCGCGAACCTGCCTCGACTGGCTGAAGTCCAAACAGCGATGTGAAGTATCGATCGATCGTTTGGAAGCGCCGCCCATCGAGGACTCATCCCAGAGAGAATCGTCCGACAATTCCTGGGATCTGCTGTATCAAGAGATTGAACAACTGCCCGCAGAGTGTCGCGAGGTACTCATGTTGTACTACTACACCGAATCGACGTACCAGGAACTCGGAGACATGCTGGAGGTGTCGGCTGCAACGGTCAACGCCAGGCTGACCAAGGCGCGCAAGCTGCTGCGGCATCGGTTGTCAGAGGCTGGGAGTTGAACGATGAACTGTGAACAAGGGTTGTCACTGATCAGCGCCCTCATGGACGGCGAGCTTCTGCCTGACGATCGGCATCGCCTGACGGCACATTTGGCCGAGTGTGCGAACTGTCGAGTGGCCATGGACGATTGGGAACGTGACGATCGCGAATTGGCGCAAGTTTTCGGCGTTCGGAAACGTGCGGCATCCGCGGTGGCGGACCGTGTGCTGGAAGCATGGTTTGAGGAGGCGTCGTCGTCTTCCCGGCAGCGGGGTCACTGGAAATTGGCGTCGGCCGCGGCAGCCGGGTTTGCCATGGCGTTTCTTCTGTTCGGAGCTCGCACGTGGATCGGGTCGAGCGGGGGCGACCTGGACGAACGTGTACATGCCTTGGTTGCCGAGTGGAAGAAAGGCGACGCGCCGTATGAACTCGAGTTGCGTCTTCGGTCGTTGGGGCCTGCGTGTGCGGCACCGCTGGCGGATGTCGTACAAGCCTGGGAAGGGGAGGCGAACGATGCGGGACGGCTGGGTATAGCCCGCGTGCTTTGTGATGTCGCGGATGCCTCGCAGATCCCTACGCTAATCGAACTGCTTGGCGATCCCTCATTCGAGATTCGAACGGCCTCTGAGGCCTCGTTGGTTCGACTCACAGGACGCAGAGAAGTCGGTCCAATGGGACCGGTGCCTCCGGAGGCCGCGTCGTGCTCCAATCCGCAGGTCGACTGGCGCGAGTGGTGGGACAAGAACAAGGAACGGTTCGACCGGTCGGATCGTTAGACCCAAAGACTTACCCTTCGCGGTAGGGAGCGCCCTTTCGGGCGGCCCCCCGCACAGATCCCGGCGAGCGGAACGAGCGTAGCCGTCAAAGATGTGCTCTACGCTGCCCGGCGATGGTAGTAACGAAGTAACCCGCCTCTTGTACCGATAATCCTACTTGTTTTCGTACGCGTAATACCACTAGAATAAGAGCGCGACGAATGTGCCTGCTTCGACCATCTTGATGCGATTCCTTCTGGCGGCAAGAGTGAAGTCGTGCGGGCGTGCCGCAAGTGAATAATGTGTTGAATCGGTCTGGAAATAGCAAGCGGAGTACTGCAATGGCACCACGAACGCCGAGGGCGAACGGTCGCCGAGTCTATCGAATCCTGAATTCAATTGGGATCACGTTTCGGCGACGGCTGCGGGGTAGTCTCTTACGCCACGGCGCGCTGCTGTTCGTCCTTCTTGCACACATTGGAATCCCGACATGGGCCGGTGACGTCGAGGGGAAGGTGCCTGTTCGCGTTCAACGATCCGCCGCTACGGGCGTCGCACGATACGTGACACCGGCGGATGGTGAAGCGATCGAAATGACTCCGACGCCGCCGAGCCGAGTCCCGGTCCCCGGAGACTTTTTCGTTCGGTACGGTTCCTTGTTCGGTGTCACAGCTCCTGACGAAGAGCTCAACGTCGAAGATCGGCGAATCGACGCGTTCGGTCACACTCGAACGACGTTTCGGCAAGTCTATAAAGGCGTGCCGGTGTTCGGCGCCCTGCTGCGTGTGCATGCCGATTTCTCCGATCGAATCACCGTGGTCAACGGCACGTTCGTTCCGGACATTGAACTCGACACGATACCTACGCTGAGTGATTCGGAGGCGTCAAAGATCGCGGTCAGGGCCATATCCAAGCAGTCTGACGGGGGCATCGATCTTTTCGCGGTGGGGCATCGGGGTCGTTCCTCCCGGCGGGCTCACATGGTTACCAAGTCGCCCGTTTCCGCGTCGGACAAGAATTTGGTCAGTCCCAATTCGCCGTCGAACA
>JADFIX010000438.1:0-1855 GCA_022566435.1 Planctomycetota bacterium | reverse complement strand
CCTCAACCTTGCACGCGGCGTGCCCGGTTCCAACCATCTCGTGTACGAAGTTGAAGTCGGTGGGTCCGGCGTGCGCGAGTTCGTCTATGTGGACGCCCACAAGGGATTCGTGGTCGACCGGATTACCGGCATCCACGAAGCGCTCGATCGCCGCGTGTACGACGAAGATATCGGAGAGGACTATCTTGTTTGGTCGGAAGGCGACTCGTTTCCGTACGGCGACGCGAACGTCGACAATCTGATTGACTACTCCGAGGACGTCTACAACCTCATCGCCGGCGTGACCGACGGAACGTTTCTTTCTTGGGACGGCGCGGGCGCTATCATGCACAATGTCAACCAATCGCGGTCGCTCCATTGCCCCAATGCCTCGTGGAACGGGGCATGGACAAGTTACTGCTTGGGGGTGACGGGTGACGACACGGTCGCCCACGAGTGGGGTCATGCCTACACAGACTTCACCCACAATTTGATTTATCAGTGGCAGCCCGGCGCCCTCAACGAGGCATACTCGGACATCTTCGGTGAGGTGGTCGACCTCTTGAACGGGTCCGGTTTGGACTCGCCGGCACAGGTCCGGCACGATGGGGAGTGTTCGGTGTTCGGTGCCCAGCTTCCGCCCGATTTGGAGATTCTTGCGCCGCCCGCCATTGCCGGCGCGTATCCTACATCCGGCGCGAAGTTCAACCCTGCGCCCCCCCATTCCGTGACGGCCGACCTCCAACTCGCGGACGACGGAGACGACGAAGGTGGAGAGGCGAGCACATCGGACGCGTGCCAACCCTTGGTCGGCTTCACGCCGGGGCGCATCGCGTTGATCGACAGGGGACTCTGTTCCTTTTTGACCAAAGCGAATCATGCGGCGGACGCCGGGGCGGTCGGCGTGATCGTCGTGAACAACAACGGCGACGCGACCTTCTCCATGGGCGGTTGCGATCCGACGATGACGATACCAGGCGTCATGGTCGGCCAGAGCGACGGCGACATCCTCAAGGGCGCACTGCCCGACGTAACGGCCACGATTTCAGGCGAAGCGCGGAACGACCCGTCGCTACGATGGCTTTCGGGCGAAGATGATCCGGGGTTCTGCGGCGCCATTCGCGACATGTGGAATCCGTACTGTTTTGGAGACCCAGGCAAGGTGTCCGATGTGCCGGAGTACTGGTGCGGCACGGGCGACGGTGGCGGCGTTCACACGAATTCCAGCGTGCCCAACCATGCGTTCGCCCTGCTGGTCGATGGCGGCTTATTCAACGGGCGAACGATCACCGCGATCGGCCTGACTAAAGCGTTTCACATCTATTGGCGGGCCCAAAGCGCGTACCAAGTGCCCGCCAGCGATTTTACCGATCACGCGGACGCGCTCGAGCAATCCTGTGCCGATCTCATCGGCCTTGATCTTTTCGCACTCAGTACGGAAACGCCGATCGGCTTGTTATCCGGTGAAATGATCACCGACGCGGACTGCGAGGCGGTGTCCGAGGTGATCGCGGCTGTCGAGCTGCGGTCGCCGCCGACCCAGTGCGGCTTTTCGCCGTTGCTCGATCCGGATGCACCTCCCCTGTGTAGCGGTCCCGGCACCATACGGCACGTGTTCACGGAGGACTGGGAATCCGGTATGACTTCGTGGACGGTCGGTACGCGGGCGGTCGCCGATCCGGCAACGTTCGATACCCCCGATTGGGCCGTGGTCACGACTCTGCCGGATGGACAGACCGGCTCGGCTGCGTTTGTCGCGGACCTGGTCATCGGCGACTGTCAATCTGATACCGAGGCCGGTGCCTTGTATCTCGATAGCCCTCTCATTCAATTACCGGACGGCTCCTACGCACCCCGTATCGCGCTGGATCACTGG
>JADFIX010000437.1 GCA_022566435.1 Planctomycetota bacterium | reverse complement strand
GGAATGGCGTCTCGCAGGGCCTTTCCCTTTTTCAAGATAGTCCATTGGAGGGCGCCACTGCTGGCTTGCCGGCCCTTTCCTTTCTGAAAGATTGACCCTCGTGTTGGCAAGTTTCGGTGGCGGGCGGTATTTCGCCGACATCCGGGGACACCATGTCACCTTTGCCATCATCCACACTGGGCGGATGATCGCCACCACAATCATCTCTAGGAAATAGATTCTGTCCAGGCCCGATGGTCACGAGACCGCCCTGCACGACTCGTTTGGGGCGCTTTCCTCGTGGGTTGTCCATGAACCTGAGACCGAGCTTGAGATCGATTCGTTTCAGGATCCCAGCAATCTCAGATCGGGCATCTCCGCTGGCGGAGATATGACATAGATCGTCGAACAGCGCCATCGCGGCATCGACTTCCGCATCAATGGAATTGGCTTCTGTCTTCGAGGGCAGCGCGGGTGAGAGTCCGGCCATATGGGCAAGCAGTCGCTTTAGGTCGGCCTGTTTCGCCTGGAATCGCTGCTCGATCGCCTTGAAGGAAGACTCGCTGCTGGCCAGGGCCATGTTACCCTCGATGGTCTCAATTTCCCTTTGAAGTTGATCGATACGGTGTTCGAGAAGCTGCCGTTCCGCCTCATGAACGGAGACGATTTCCGTTTGCTGAGCGGCCGCAATTTTCACTAGCTTCGCGCGGAGCTTTTCGCGACCACCGCACTGTATGGTTCGTTGTTGAAGTACGCCTAGGACGAATCGGATCGCCTCTTCACCGTCGACGACGTTTCGAGCGCACTCCCTGCCGCCGGAATTACGGTACCGAGAGCATTCATATTTTTGCTTATCGCTCTCGGTGCGGCCGTAGAGTGTTGCACCGCAGCCTGGCGTGATATCGATGATCCTGGTAGAGAGCGGATACTTGGCCAAATCCCGGGCACGAGGGATACCCCGTTGATGTTGACCTCGTTCTTCGCCGAGAGCTTGACACGTGCGAAACAATTCTTCGTCAACACTAGGCTTGTAGCCGGTACTGGCTACGATTCGCTGTTCGATCGGCACGCTGACTTTCTTCGCAACTCCTTTTTCATTCCGATCGGAATCCTCCAGGAGGCGAGGGCCATCGGCGCCAAAGCGGCGATGTTTCCCGGATGCGGTTTTTCCAAAGGCGCAGAGTCCCAGGATCGCCTCGTTGCGGATCAAGCCCTTGACGACTTCACCCCACCAACGACCAGAATTGGTCACCAACTTACCGTTTCTCCTTACCTGTTTGCCGGCATTAGGAGACGGTACGCCCAGTTCGTATGTGAGATAGTTTGCGATGCGTTTATTGTATCGGTAAGGGTTATTGGGAATCTTGCAGAGTGGGGCTTCTTTCGGGTTAGATGGTTGCTTTGATTCTAGCCGAAAGGAGATTGGACGATGGGAAGACGATCGGATTTGAGCGTTTCGCGGCGGCGGGATGCGGTGTTGGCCTTGTTGCGGCGCGAGGAGCCGGCGGCCAGGATGTCAACGACGTCCTTGCCTTCATCAGTGCTGGCAACCATGTGGGCCTCCGTGCCGTGTTGGAATGCAACGCTACCTTCCGCCTCCTCTGCATCATATGCAACACTCTCGTTTGCAACAAGAAACCGTCAGCCCAACCGCTGTCCCTAGCAATAATTCGATCCGTGACGCCATGCGGCAATCAGATCAACGATTCTAGCGAATCACGATCGCGGAAAGAAGCAACGACCAGGAATAACGCCTTCATCATCAACGAAGAGATCGCGTATTCTCGGCCAGCGCGCAGAAGTCGAGCCGGCGATCCGCGCGACGGACCTGTCGCACTAGGCGGCGAGCCGCGTGTAGCGATGATGCAGACCGCCGACCTGGGGAACCGAGAGCACGCGACCTCGCTCTGGCCATTCAACCTCACGTGGCGAGGGCGAGTTCCGATCGAGCGACAAGTGGGGCCTGGAGTTGTGGTAATAGTCGAAATAGGAATGCAGAATCCGTTTGAGGAGGACGTCGCTCAACACGATCAGGTGCTTGAGACACTCACGACGGATCGAGCCGATCAGTCTTTCGCAATACGCGTTCCGCCAGGGAGATCAAGGCGCCGTGACCACTTCTTCAATGCCCATGCTCTCGACTCGCGCCTGAAAGTCGTCTCCATAAACGCCGTCGCGGTCTCGGATCATGTACCGAGGCGCTTCGTCGAAAGGGAAGGCCTTGATGATCTGCTGAGCGGTCCACTGCGCCGTCGGGTTCGTGGTGACGTTGAAATGAACCACTCACCGACATTCATGTCGGAGGACAACGAAGCAGTAGAGTACACGGAACGTAGCCGTCGGAACGGTGAAAAAGTCGATGGCCGCCAAGTCAGGCACATGGTCGTCCAGAAACGTCCGCCAAGTCTGAGAAGGCGATTTTCGGGTGCGGACCATGTACTTGGCAATGGTTCTCTTAGGCGGGAAATAGCGGTGGCGTGAGTTGGCTCCGCGGCTTTTTGACTCCTACCTTGACGTAATTCCTAGCTTGATTTTTCGGCCGGGCTCATTGGATTGGCCGGCGTTTGTCTTTCTTCCTTCCACGTTCTTCCCCGACTCCCCCCTTTTTTCCGCGCCCTCATCGTCACAATAAGAGGACGGAACACGGCGCCAGGGGTCTGCCGACGTGATGAGCAGGCCATTCTCGGCGCAGGGTCTTGCCGGCTGGTTCGTCAGCCTCACTAGAAGCGGTCAGGGATTCTCGCCCTTGAAGGCGCCCTGGATGAAAGGAAGCGGTAAATAAAGACAGTGGCCATCATCGGCGGGGGATTTTCCGGAACCATGGCCGCGGTGAATCTGGCGAGACTGAGTCGCGGTCCGCTTAGCATTCAGCTCATTAACGACAAGCATCCGCTTGGGCGAGGCGTCGCCTATGGCACGCCGCGACCGGAGCATCTGTTGAATGTCGCGGCGCGAAACATGTCCGCCATTCCCGATCACGCGAACCATTTCCTCGATTGGCTGCGCACGCGCGTCGACTACGCCGACTTGCCCGACTCTCAGTTGCGCGAGACCTTTGCTCCGCGATGCGTGTACGGCGATTATCTTCGCGGCATCCTCATGAATTACTTGCAGCCCATTAGCGATCATCATCCGGCGGAGATTAGTGTCGTCGAGGATGAGGCGGTCGACGTCGCGCTGAACGACGATGGCTGCGCGGACGTGACGCTCGCTGGCGGAGAGATCCTGCAAGCCGATCGCGTGCTGTTGGCGACCGGTAATCAGGCGCCCGCGCCCATTTCCGACTCGGGCGAGGAGTTCACGCATCCCGTTTATTGCCCGGACCCCTGGGGAGACTGGGTGCAGCGCATCCCCGATCCACCGGAGGACATTCTCGTGCTGGGGACGGGGCTCACCATGGTCGACGTGTTTCTGACCCTCAGCGAACTCGGCTGGCAAGGCAAGCTGATCGCGATTTCGCGCAACGCCATGCTCCCGCAGGCGCACTTTCGAGGGATTGAATATCCCGACTTCTTGCCGGAGCAGCCTGAGAATCTCGGCCTAGAGAAACTGGTCGCGTTGTTGGAAGACCATTGCCAGCGATTGCAGCGATCCGGCGAACATCCGGGCATCGTGGTCGATCGACTACGACCGCATACGCAGCGAATCTGGCGGCGGTTTTCGCTTGCCTCCCGGCGGAGCGGCCGGCCTGGGCGCAAGAGCGGGAACCCCTGGAGGTGTACCGGAAGCGTCGCGCAGATCTCCGGGAGAAGCTCAACGACGGGATCATTCTTCTCTTCGGAAACAAAGAGGTCACGGGATCAGAAGCATTTCATGTGTTCCGGCAGGAAAATAATTTCTATTACCTGACTGGCCTCAATGAACCGGATGCCGCGCTTCTGCTGGTTCCGCCGGTCCAAGACCGGCGTTCTCCTTTCTGGGAACGATTTTCGGAACTGCCCCGTGAAATTCTTTTCCTGCCCCAGCCCAACCCGCAACAGGAAATATGGACCGGGCCCAAACCGGACCTCTATGATGAAGCCATTTCTGCTCAAGTCGGCTTCACCGCCGTCCGGGGAATCGAAACGCTCGAGAACGAAGTCCGCCGGCTCGCGGCCCTGGGCAGGGCCAAGATCAGCGCGAACGCCCTCCGCGACGAGATCCGACAACTCTTCGGCAAAAGCAGATTGCAAAGCCAGCGCCGAAATGATAGCAAGCGAAATCGTGTGCTGCAGTCTCTGGATCATGCTCATCTCCTCGAAATGACGAAGCACCGAATGGCGTAGTTGCACTCTCTAACGAAACGTTTTGTCGATATCCGGATTGTACTCTTGTCGTTGGTCTATCGGTATGGGATCGGGGTCAATGTCGGTGACCGCGTCAAAATAGGGTCGTTTGATTCGACAGCCAGTCGTCAGGCATCGACTTCCTCGCGTAGGTGACATCGAAAGCGGCAACGCAACTAGGGGGTTCAAGCAATTGACGATTTCGTCAAGTTCATCTGGGGCGACCTCATCGATGTCATTGAGAAACGGGACGAGCTTCGAACAATCCTCGAATCAGAGGAGTTGCGGTGTGATCCAGCGGGGGAGGATCAATACAAATTCCGGGAACACGATGACAACAATCAGAAGTATTATCATCGGAACCAAAATGATCCCCACATCTCTAAGGACGTCAACAACTTTGATCTCCCCCAGAGAACACGAAATGAGCAGGCACAGTCCATAAGGGGGTGTCACCAGACCGAATGCCAGAGAAATCACTCCGATGATCGCAAAGTGGATCGGG
>JADFIX010000436.1 GCA_022566435.1 Planctomycetota bacterium | reverse complement strand
GGGCTGTCGAACCGGCTCGCTCTGGGCACTTACAAAGAAACCGACTCCACCGTCGGCGCCTGGGCCACGCAGTGGAAACTTCCGCTCGAAACCAGGGACGGCGTGGAGCGGGAGATCTGGCTCTGGGACTTTGGCGGACAGGCCGACCAGCGGCTGATCCACCAGCTCTACATGGGTCAGACGCAGCTTGCCGCGCTGGTCTTCGATCCGCAGAAAGAGGACCTGTTCGACACGCTCGGCACGTGGGATCGCGACCTGACGCGTGCCGCGACGCAGGACTTCAAGAAGTTGCTCGTCGCCGGCCGGACCGACGCCGGCGGTCTGCGCTCCGTGAGCCGTGCGCAGGTCGAGACGTTTGCGAAGGAGCGCGGCTTCGCGCGTTACCTCGAAACGAGCGCCAAAGAGAACGTCGGTTGCGAGGAGCTCAAGAGAGCGATCGTCGAGTTGATCAACTGGGAGGGGATGACGAAGCGCACCTCGCCCGCGCTGTTCAAGCGGCTCAAGGAAGAAATCGTCCGGCTGAAGGACGAGGGCCGGGTGCTGATGCGGTTTAACGAGCTGCGCGAAGCGCTGGCGCTGCGGCTGTTCGCTCAGGCCGCTCAATCGGCGAACCCCGTCGGCGGTTTGACGAGCTTGGTACCGAGCTGGCTGCGCCGAAGCGACGCAACAACGGATCAGCCGGGAGCGATGCCGGCTATTCATTTCACCGACGACGAACTGAAAACCGTGATCTCGTTGCTGGCGGGGCCTGGCGTGGTCTGGGAGTTGGGCTTCGGCTCGTGGATCCTGCTGCAGCCCGAGCTGATCAACTCGCACGCTCAGGCGGTGATCCGCAGCCTGCGGGAAGACGAGCGAGAGATTGGCTGCATCGCCGAGACCCAAGTGCTCAGCGGGGATCTCGCCTTTCCAAAAGAGAATCGGCGACTGGAACCCGGCGAGGAGCGGATTGTCCTGTTGGCCATGCATCAAATCCTGATCGAGCATGGACTGTGCCTGCGAGACGAGGACCCGGAGCAAAAGAGCCCGACGATGCTCGTGTTCCCCAGCTACGCGCGACGGGAACGGCCCGACTTGGTGGCCCACCCGTCGGTGATTGTCAGCTACCAGTTCAACGGCTTCCTGGACGATATCTACGCCACGCTGGTCGTGCGCCTGCATCACACGCAGCCCTTCGACCGCGACCAACTCTGGCGCGACGCGGCGGACTTCAAGACGATGGACGGCGTCTGGGCGTGAAGCTGACGCGTCGCGCGGACGGTGCGGGAGAGCTGGAGGTGTACTTTGATCCGGAGATTCCGGTCAAGGATATGATGGTGTTCAGCAAGTATGTCCACGAGCACTTGCTGAAGAAGGCGAAAGATGTCGTGCGACTGCGGCACTACGTGTGCTCGCACGAATACAAGGCAAGCCGTGTGAAACCGAAGCAAACCGCGAAGTGGCGATGGAGCGGCTGGCGGAGAAGGGTCAGCATGCCACGATTAACTGCCAAAGATGTGACGAGACGATGGAGCTGTGGGACGAACTCGAAAGGCGTTTCGCGGATCCGGAAGTTCAACAGACAGTTCGCGAGCTGGAGGAGCAATCAAAGGTTACGCTAGACACCGAAAGCAAAGAGCGAATTCTCGTTGGCGAGGTGATCTCGACGGTAGCACTCGCTGGTCAAATCTGCCGCGAGCTGACCGTCAGCGATCACGGAATCGACATGGAGATCGAGTTCAAGAACGACAAAGGCAAACCTACGGGGAAGAAGCTCTATCTCCAACTTAAGTCTGGCGATTCCCACCTGCGCAGGCTTAAATCCGGCAAGGAAAAGTTCGATATCAAAAAGAACAGACATGACGAACAGCCACGTCATGCCGAGTACTGGGCGGCTCAGGCATTTCCAGTGATGCTGGTGATCATGGATTCGAAATGGGAATTCAAGAATGGGCAATGGCAGCCTTTGGAAGGCACGCAGATTCGGTGGATGGAGATTCGAGAATATTTGAAGGCAAATCCCGGTACGAAGTCCATTGAGTTCGTGGCCGAGCGATTCGACGTGATGAGCGTGCGACGCTGGCGAGACGATTCGTTGAAACAAAGTTAGCTCTGGCAATGACAACAACAGGATTTCGATATACTGCGATGTACGCAAGCATCGCATGAATCCTTGGTACGGCAAATCCGCAGTTATCGTTAGCTTGGTCGTGTACATCATCATTCGCGCTCCGCACGGCAGACGCAGCATGAAAGTCCCGATCGCCGAAGATCGCAAGGGAGGGCTGGAGATCGGGCTGTTGATCGGGGCATGGCTAGGGACAACGATCGTGCCCGTCGTTTGGATCACCACAAGCCTGTTCGCCGTCGCAGAATACACACTGCATCCGGTTCCGTATGGTGTAGGGCTGGGGATGATGGTGTTGGGACTGTGGCTCTTCTACTGCTCGCATACCGACCTGGGTACGAATTGGTCAGTGACGCTGCAGACGCGCGAAGAACACAGCTTGGTCACAACCGGTATCTACTCGCGAATTCGCCACCCGATGTATTCCTCGATGTTTGCGCTGGGAGTCGCGCAGGCGCTATTCCTACCCAATTGGATTGTGGGGCCTGCCTATCTGGTCAGTTTCGGGTTGTTGTACGTCTTCCGAGTTCGAATCGAAGAACGCATGATGCTGGATCGCTTCGGTACGGAATACGAAGACTACGTGCAACGTACCGGCCGGTTGATTCCGCGACTCGGGTGATGAAATCGGTTACGGCCGCGAGTAAGAGCGTGTCTTCAAAGTCCCTTCTCTCCTCTGGGGAGAAGGTTAGGATGAGGGGTGTGGGCGGCAAAGACGCTTACCAAGGACCACCCTCACCCCGACCCTTCTATGGGTTCCGGTTTGCCAAGGGGTTAAGTGGGGATTTTTTGGTTTCTTTTCTCTCTCGTGTTTGACTTGGTCCGCTCGGCGGATCGCTCGGGAACAAACGCGGAGTTGTTCGACGCTTCGACTGCTCGCAAGTCAGCTGCCTTCCGGCATCTCGCTTCTGGCGTCCCCGCCATACGCGACCGGGACCACCTTCTATCCGTTTCAGTTCCCAAGCTCGCGCTTGGACCTGACAACCTAATGCCGCTTTCGCTCGGCGGCGGCAACGAGATCCGACGACGGGAGACCCTTCTCTCCAACGAGTTCCCGAATGGAGACCCTGGTTGGGCACGGTTCCCGCCACCGGAAGATCGCTTGGATTACTTCAAAGTCGATTCGGCGGTCAACATCCCTTCGTAGTCAGTGGTTTCGATTGTCAACTTAGTATCGTTTTGCTTCTGTGTAAGGTTCTGTCTTGGTCAAGCGGCCACGTCGGCCGACGACGTCGGGGGAAGTTTCAGCGCCTGCTGGTAAGTGAATTTTAGTTCGCTTTTCAGTTTCGCACCGGCAGGGATTTCGCCGTCACGAACGTACTTGCCAAGAGCCACCAGGAGCTTACGCGCCAAGGCCACGATACCGATCTTGCGATTGCGTTTGGTCCCGTCGTTAAATCGCCTTTCATACCACTTGGTCAACTCACTGCCAGATTGATGAATCAGCCAACTCCAAGCGATCTCAATCATCAACACCCGCAGTTCGCCGCGGCCGGACTTGCTGATGCCTTGTTCTTTTTCTTCGTCTCCGCTGGCGTGCGGCGTCGGCGTCAATCCCGCCAAAGCGGCCAGTTGTCGGCGGTTGGCGATGTCTCGCCAGGAGAAGACTTCCGTGGAAAGCGTCCACGCCGTTACCGGGCCAATCCCCGCTAAGGTCGTCAGGTGCTCGGCGATCACGGCCGCACGGGGGGACCTTCTTTCCGACGGGGACTTCTCGATTTCTTTGGCCGCCCTGCGGATCATCTGGGCCTGCTGCATTTGCAGCTGACGGATCTGCTCGGTGGCCAAGGCGAGACGCTCGAACTCGCGCAGCAGCCGCTCGCGGAGTTGCTGACCCAGCGGCCGGCCGTCGGCGGTGTGTAATCGTTCGAGTCGACTAGGGAAGGTGCTCTCGATCATCATGTCGGTAATACCTTGCGTGACCAGCAGAGATTTGATGCGGTTGCTGTGAGCCGTCCGCTCGTTCTTGATCGTTCGCATTTCGCGATTGAGATTCCGTGCGTCTTCGGCCTCGGCGGCGGGAATCCGAATCATGCGGCAGGCAAATCGGTCGCCAGCTTTCCACCGCATCAACGCGGTCACGATTTTCTGGACATCGATGCGGTCCGTCTTCGGACGCCGACGCCGGCGAGACCGCCAGAGCCGTGGCATCGCTCGAGCTCGCACTGAACCTCGAACCGGACTTTGCGCAATCGGCGGAGGCACGAAAGGCCCTCGCGTCGATTCAAGGGTGAGGCGCATCGCGCAGGGCCTGCAGAAAACGGCGGATACCCACGTATGGTTTCGCAACAGACGTCGGGCAGAGCGTTTGACCCGATCGATCGCGTTGACATCGGGCGCACGGTCGTTCGAAATATCACCTGGAATTGGGCGGGGATGTTCGTCTCGTTGGTGGCCGGGTTTGTCACGGCGCCGTTTCTCGTGCAGCGGAGCGATTTTTCTTCAATCCTTCGACCGCGGTCAATTGGTTGTAGACATCCCATTTGAGCAACTCTCGGCTCGCCGCCCATCGGAACATTCGGGCGATGCACCCGACGCAGGCGTTGATGTAGTTTCTGCACCAGTTTTGGGCGATCATTTCTTCCCGAACCCGCTCCAACGCGAGCGGACCGAACTCCTTGGCCGGCAGATGCCCAAAGAGCTTCTTGA
>JADFIX010000435.1 GCA_022566435.1 Planctomycetota bacterium | reverse complement strand
TGGCGTTGTAGACGGCGTTTGGGTTCGTGCCCGCCGCGTCAACCTTGTTCAAAAACTCGGCGTACTGGGCGTTGGTCACCTCGTGCTTGGCGATGCGGTGCTCGTTGGCCACCGAGCCGAAGCCAGTGGTGTCGGGCGCGTTGCCTACGTTGCCGACCGTCGTCCAATCGAAAGTGACTTGTGCCGATGCCGCGTCGCTCTGCCCAAAAAGCAGGGCAACCACGCTCACCGCGGTGCACATCCATAGACTCTGCCTCATCTTGTCTTCCCTCCTCGAAAGAACCACACTGGTGGTAGAATTGAACGGCCTGCAATTTTGCGGCGAGGCTCCCCGCCGATAGAAACAGGGATCCGTCTACGCGGCGTGAGACGCCCACAAGCTCCAGGGTCTGCGGCGGTGGAGATCACCCACTCGGCGCAAATCTCCGCTCCGGAGGGGCAGCGCCCCCGCCAGACTCGCGATGATTCCCGCGAAGCATTCGGGCTCAATACCGCCGCAAACGACAGTGCTGTCATTCTGCCGTGCTTCACGATATTTTCTCCGAACTCGGTGTCGCTGAGGCGGAACTCACGATCGCCCGCATCGCCCAGACGATCGGCGTACGCCTCAAGTAGGCCGCCATTTTCCGCGACGTGCATGATGAGCCCGCACCCTACGCGAGGCCACAAGTTGTCATGGTAGGCGCACGCCCGATCACCTCGGTTCACGGCAGGGCTTCTCACCACGTTGCACCATGCGAAGCACCAGCCATCACTACGAACCGGGAAACGCAGGCCGGTGCGAATGACGATTTGGTGAATTCAACTGTATACCTGGCCGCTTAACTCGTTAGTCTCTACCATTATCATGCGCCATGTCAAGCTTTCAAAATCGGCGCCCTCAGAACAGCCACTTGCGGGTCGGGACCTCGCCAGCCTGATATGAGCCCATCGTGGGTCTACGACTCGTAAGCAAGAAAAGATGATGCGGATGCTGGTTCATGAGAATCTCGCCGGAGCAGCGAGTACTTGCGTCCAGCCGGCGAGTCGAGCCTGGACGTCGCCCCCCAAGAAAATGCGATGTGGCAATGCTCTAATTCTCGTAGCCGTTCTTCAATTGTCAACTACGTGACACACACAAATACCCTCGGTCGGTTCAGGGTTATTCGTGCCTTAGCGCGTCGATGGGATGAATGATGGCGGCCTTGAACGCCGGGATAAGCCCGAACATAACGCCGACGGTCGCGGAGAATCCGATGGCCATCGAGATCACCCAAATTGGAACGGCGATATCGACCATGTCGGGCTACAACGACGCCGAATTGCAAATGGCAAGACCGAGCGCGATGCCCACACCGCCGCCGACCAGCGCTGTCGCTAAGGGCAATGTCGTCCACCCTGCGGGAGTACCCGAAGAATGGGGCACCCGCGCGGCCCCTCCCCGCGGAATCCATTCTTCTTGCAACCTGCGCGGGTCGCTACTCCGACTCAGGCCTTTCGGTCTCACCTGCAGGACCGAACAGTTCGGCCACGTTCGGCTGCTCCAACATGAAATTGGCATTGACCGATTTGTCGTGACAGAGGCGATAGACGGCGTGTACCACCGCGTTGTAGTCCAGACCCAAACCGGTGACGTTGTCGTACATGTCCACACCGGCGCTACGTCCCATGAGTAGAATCAACCTGGACAGGCTCAGGGATGCGGGAATGGCGGGCGAAACGTTTCCCGTCGCCAACACGGTGCGAAGAATCGTCAGCTGGTCATCCTCCGCCTGGGCCGTAATCGTGAGGGTGCCGTCCGCAGCGCGATAGAAAACGGGCGTGGTGCAGTGGAGATCCCCACCGAACAAGGCGATCCGTCGCTGCCCCGTCCGCCTGACATACACGAGTCGCTTCCCGGCTCCCGGTATCAGATCGAGGACGAAGTTGCCCGATCCGAGAAGGTACGAGTCGACCGCGTCGTCGCGTCGTTTGACAAGGGCGTCGTAGGCCGCCACACAGACCCGAGCATCGTCATCACCGAGCAACCGCCTCAAGGCGTGTGTGGTGTTGGCCATTCCTTCGGCGCGGGCCAGGGCGCGTATGGCGCGGAATCGGAATTCATCGCCGGCGCGTCCTGCGATCATGGCCATCACGTCGCCTGCCAGGTGATCCTCCAACCGGAGTCCGGCGGCGGCGGCGTAAAACGCGACGTGCCCTGAGGGATGGGCATACAGTTCACGAAGCACCGGCAAAGCGGTCACACCCAGCCCCTCGAAACACAAGGCGATGCGCTCGTGCGGCGCCGCGGGGTCGAGAAGCTCGGCACCCAGCTTCCGAGCGCGCAGGGCATCCAGCTGCGGGTTCCGCTTCAGATAAAGGCCTCTAATCAACCCGAGAAAATGGGCCACGTCATCGCGATACGCTTTCGGGCAGCGGAGTTCGATGAAGGAAGGTGAAGTGGCATCCGCGACTATGCTGGGACCGGAAAAATGTTCGTTTATCCTATCGCGAATGCCGCGCACCCGTGGGTAGGAAGGCGACATCAAGACGAGGCGGGTATGCCGTTCATTCACGACCAGGCCGCCACCTACAATCGTCCCGCGAAGATCGGCGCGGCGCACGAGCTCCTTCTCCTGGGCAAATGGATTGAGCAAGAGAGGACCCGCCGCGCGGGCGAGTGTCTTGCCGGTGACCGACCGTCCGGCGGCCACCCTGCGAACCCTTGTCAAATCGGTCGGCAAGAGCCGCCCGCCACGCAGAGATTTTGTCTGGGTGCCTGGCAGCGCGATGACACTGACCTCGAACGTCTTGCCCAGGCCGGCCGCCGCGGGGAGTTCGCCGCGGACCACGACCACCGCCGTATCCAGGCTGTCGATCAAGTCTTCCGGTGAGGAACTGACTTCGCCCACGACGCCGATCGCCGTGCGCTGGCGCTTGTAGAGCGTTTGAACCAGCTGACTATAAATGTCCCTCGGGCAATCGCGCGATCCGTTTCGCCCTAACCCCACGACCAGACCGAAGCCGCTTACACGCTGCGGGGTTAGGCCGTCGTAGTAGGTGTATGCCCCGATCGTATCGCGGATCGCCACGGAATTGGCAAAAGGCATTTCCCGGGCGGCGACGCCGAGATCCGCGCGGCCCCTGGACTCCTTTTGCCAAATGAAGCCTCCACACCCGCCCATCAGACCGCCGAGTAGACCTACGCCCAGAAGCGTCCCCCAAACGCGAAAGGGCCGACTCGCGGAAGTGCGTCGCCTCGCAACGATCGCGTAACTGGGATGGATGGCGCGTCGGTGGGACATTTCTCTATTGGCTGCGATTGTCGCTGGTGACAGAATATTCAATGCATAACCCCGTGCGTAAGATGATAGGGCGCGGTGAGTGATACGGTCAAGCATTTCTAACTCCGCCATGGCGAAAATTCACTGCGAAGAGACCGCGGCGCTCGATATGACGATATCGATTATCGCCGCGGCGCCTAACGCCAGGCTCACCATGCCGTTCATGGTGAAAAACGCGAGGTTCACGCGACTGAAATCGTCCGGCTTGACCATGGCGTTTTCCACGATCAAAAGTGTCGCCACGATCGCGACGCCGACGCCGTACGTGACTCCCATGTCGGCGTAGTAACCCAGAGCGATCAGGAAAACGACGACCATCACATGGGAAATCCTCGCCACCCGCAGTGCGGCAGCCGGTCCCCATTTGGCCGGCAAACTGTGCAGGCCGTCGCGTCGATCGACTTCGATATCCTGGCAAGAATAGATGATGTCGAAACCGCCGATCCAACACGAGACCGCCATCATTAGAAGCACTGCGGGAAGCCCGATGGATTCCGGGTGAACCGCAAGCCAGGCCGCGACGGGCGAAATGGCGATAGCCGTACCCAAATAATAGTGGGCCCACTTCGTAAACCGCTTCGAGTACGAGTAGCCGCACAAATACAGCAGCACCGGTCCCGATAAGAGAATCGGCCAGGTATTTCCGTAGTAGACGTAAAAGCCTAGACAACCGACGCCGAATGTCACGGTCGACACGGCGAGCATGATCCACGCCGCGGCGAGAGAGATCTTGCCCGCGGGTAGTGGTCGCATGGCGGTGCGGGGATTGCGGGCGTCGAGACCCGCATCCACGATTCGGTTGAACGTCATGGCGACACTTCTGCCGGCTACCATGCAGATCAGCACGAGGCCGAGTTGCCCCCAATAAGGTCGTCCGTGCCCCTCGATGTGTCGACCGGCCATGAAGGCGGCGATCAACGCAAACGGAAGGGCGAAGACGGAGTGGGAGAGTTTGACCATGTCTGCCCAGATGCGCACCGCGGCCAGTTCTTCTTTCATGCGTCCTTTCCTTTTGCCGTGGTCCGGCGAGCGGCCTCGAGCTGGTCCGCCCATCTGGTGTTCAGTTGGTGTGGAAGCTCGAGTAGATCGAGCAACTTGCCGACCACGAAATCGACGAGATCATCGATGGATTTTGGAAGCATATAGAAACCGGGTGAGGCGGGGCAAATGACAGCGCCGGCTTCGTTTAGGCGAAGGGCGTTGAGTAGATCGATGCGACTCATCGGCATTTCGCGGGGTACGAGAATCAGGCGTCGCGATTCTTTGAGTGTGACCGCGGCGGCACGGTTGAGCACGTTGTCCGCCAATCCGGCGGCGATCGCGCCCAGGGTGTTGCTGCTACACGGACAGACGATCATGCGGTCGGTCAGGAAACTACCGCTTCCGATTTTCGCCCCGACATCCTTGTAGTTGTAGATCGTCAACCGACTCGACTCCGCACCGATCAGCGTCACCGCCGA
>JADFIX010000434.1 GCA_022566435.1 Planctomycetota bacterium | reverse complement strand
AATCCACGGACGAACGCGTATCGCCCGGTGTCTATCACCACCGGGGCACGCGGAAGCGGCGCGCCCGTCTCCCCGTCAGTAGCTCGCGCATGCCCGCTCCGGACAACCACTGGCAACAATATCAAGGCACAAAGTGCCAAGATCGCTGTGAAGCCGATGCCGTACTCCAACTTCTTCATTATTTTCTCTTTTGCCTACGATCATTCGGTGTCCGGCTGGACGACTACGTTGCCGCCCAGGCCCGTCAAACTGTCTTCCATGCTCCCCGCCATCGTTCAACCGCATGGCACCACCATGCCGGCACGCCGAAACGCGTGGCGAATAGCGCAAAGCGGTCAAGGATCAGGCGTTGCAGTACTGCGAGCCCTCCGCACTCCACTTCGAGGCCATCCGCTAATCGCAGTCGGGACCTACGGGCGCTACGTCGCACACCGTGCGGAAACCGATCCCCACCCGCGGTTGCGAGAGCGGCCGCTGATGAGGGCGTTTTCGTTGACATCCGAAAATCGGGAGACTAGAATTGAAGCGTCGCGCGGCGGGTGCTTCTTGCGCCCCCTGCCACGACATGCGGGGCGGGCCGGTGTAACGTTACCACGAAGTACCGGCTCGTCCTTTTGCCTCTTTTTTCCCCAGACTCCTCCTTCTTTTTGCGGTCAGCCCGACCACTGATCGGAACAAGAATTTATATTGTATGTGCATAACAATTTCACAACCGACTGTCAAGTAATTTTTAATATTATTTCTTTAGCGACGAAGTGGATGACCGTATTAAAAGTATCCCTTTTTGTGCGTCCGCTCTTGTGACGTCGCTAGGTCAGTCTTTAATTCCCCATAAACTGATTCATCAGGATGACGGAACTACCATTCGACTTGCCAGGGCAGCCCCTCTACATGGACCTGGATCGCGACAGACTTAGCGCGCCGCATGACCGACCATCGCCTAGCCCATGGAATAAGTGCCAAGTACTCACGTGGCAGAGGCCCGCTACGTCTGGTGACCGAAAAAAAAAATCGGCGCCAAAGCCCTGGCGGTAAGCGTAGAAAGCCGCATCAAATAGCTCGCGGAGACACGCGAGGAAATAGTGCAGGCCCATGTGATCAACGAGATCATTACCCGCGCCCGTAGGGACTTCGTTGCGGCGACACGGTCATCGAGCCACGACCGCGACCCGAATTGAAACCGCCGGGTGCCATCTCGCTCTTTGAGCGGCGCGGCATCAGACTGAGCGGACCGTAATACAACCACAAGGGCCTGAAGACTTAAGAACTGGAGAGTGGGCCGGTGGTGTGGGGGGCTCTTGAACCGATCGCCAGCGAGGATTCGCCGACGGAGAAGCCCCCTATGCCGCGAGGGCCAGGCGCACAGTGGCTCGGCCCTGGTTTGCCCCTACAATCCGCCACATGACGCACACGGAACAACGAAACGGCAACGAGCCGCACAACGTGCACAACACCCTCTTGGACCAAACGCCCGATACCCTTACAACCCTCTGCGCCTCGTGGAACGAGCCCGGCTTTCGCGCCAAGCAGCTCTTGGAATGGGTCTATCAGCGCAACGTCGACGATTACGAACGAATGACCAATCTGTCCAAATCGCTTCGCACGCGATTGACCGACGCACTCCCCATACTCGGCTCACGCATCGTCGCGCGGCAAGAATCCTCCGACGGCGTGGTCAAGCTGCTGCTTGAATGGCGCGACGGCGCGACCACGGAGTGTGTGCTCATCCCCGACGGGCTGCGGCAAACCGCCTGCATCTCCACCCAGGTCGGATGCCCCGTCGGATGCGTCTTTTGCGCCAGCGGTTTGGGCGGCCTACAACGCCAACTAACGGCGGGTGAAGTCGTCGAGCAAGTGATTCGCATTCGTGCCCTTTGCGGCGGCGGTCACCGACTGTCGAACGTCGTGTTCATGGGCCTGGGCGAGCCGCTGGCGAACTACACCACCACAGTCCACGCCCTGCGCACCATCAACGCCGACTGGGGGCTGGGAATAGGGGCACGCAAGATCACGGTCAGTACGGTCGGCCTGCCGACCCAGATGCGCCGCCTGGCGGACGAAAAGATGCAGGTCACGCTCGCCCTCTCGCTACACGCTCCGACGGACGAACTCCGCCGTGAGATCATTCCCTGGGCCGATCGCGTCAGCATTCAAGAATTGACCGACGCGTGTAGTTACTACTTCGAGCGCACGGGTCGCGAAATCACGCTGGAGTACATTCTGCTCGGCGGACTCAACGACTCGGAGCGCCAAGCCCGCCTCCTCGCCACGGTCGCGCGACGAATGCGGGCCAACATCAACCTCATCGCCTACAACCCCGTGGACGGTCTCCCCTACCGGCGGCCCGACGATTCGTCGATCAATCGATTTCGGGACGCCCTGCAGAACCGAGGCGTCAATACCCACCTGCGTCGAAGCCGCGGTATCGACATCGACGCCGCCTGTGGACAACTCCGCCGCAATCGAATCGTGAAGCTCGGGGGATCAACGTAGACATGATGTCCTTCCCGTTTGCAGGCTGTCGAGATTGCATGCCGCGTAAGAACGCCAATCGCAAGGACCGAGAAAGATGAACGCGATTACGTTGGGTGTTTGCAGTTGGGCGATCGATCGACACAACATCCAGCGGGCCATCGCAGTGGCCGGTGCCGTGGAGGAACTCCAAGCCCTTTAGGTCGGGTTCTTCACCGAAAAGGCCCTGCGTACGACCGACCCGACCATGATCGCCCCGGCCCTCGACTGTGACGTGGCACTAGGTCGATCGTATGGAAAGCGCAGCCGCGTCACTTAGACAGTAAGCGACCGAACAATCCACGGCGCTGATCAGTTGGCTCCGTTTCGTCTTCCGGTCCCTCCACGAGCTTCTTGGCGATCATCCGAATTTCTTCGCGGACGGGGTTCTTTTTCTTGTCGCCGGAGGACAGCGGTCGACCGAAGTCGATCGATTGGGCCACGTAGAGATAGTCGTTGGGAATGCAGGCGTATACGGGCCTCTTTATGAGGGCTTCCAGGTCCTTCACCGTGATACGACCGCCGCTGCTGCCGCACCGATTGGGTATGACTTCGATTCTCTCGTTCAGCACACCGAGTTTCTTGAGCGATTCCACTAGTCGATTGGCGTTCCGGATGCTTGGAACCAGGAGCTGACAGATGACCAAAATCTTCTCGGCTTGCCCTAGTGCGGCGAAGCTGCACGGGTTTATATGACGAGGAACGTCAACCACGACAGTCTCGTAGCTACCGCGGAGCGTGGCGATCACATGATGAATCGCATCCGGGCTGATGTGCTCCACCTGTTCGATATTGTTGGGACGCGGCAATAGGGACACGTCGCAGTGTGTAGGCGTCAGAATGTTCTCCAGCACGGAACCATCGAGATCGTCACCCAATGTCACGGCATCGTGCAACGTGTACTTTGGATCGAGGTCGAAGTTCACCGCCAAGTCGCCGAATTGCAGGTCGAGATCCACCAGCACGGACCGTTTGCCGGTAAGCTGGCCGATCTCCATGGCGAGAGTGCTGGCAATAGACGTCGTACCGGCACCGCCGCTCGCGCCGGTCACGCAAATACACCGACTCGTTCCCTTCTTCTGGAAACGTTTGCTCATCACGCGAGCCAGGGCGGCCGCGAGATCGTCTGGTTCGACCGGCTCACATACGAATTGGTCACAGCCCGCGCGAATCGGGGCTAAGATTCCTTCCGGGTCCGACTCGTGACTCAACGCGATCATTGCGATGTCGGGATAGCGCTGGGCCACATTCTCGATCAAGTCGATGGTTTTCGCATGATCCGGATCCAGGTGAAAGAACACGACTTGGATCGACGAATTCTCCAGAAGGTTCGCCAGATCCTGATCGTTCCCCACTTGAGATACCAGGCGAACGAGGTTCAGGGACTGAATCTGACCTGAAAGCTCCTTCGACGACGACGCCTCCGCATTATAGAGGCCTACTTGTATGATGTTACTCATGGTCCTTCCCGCTACGCCCGTGACAATCCGGCAAAAAACCTACCGTTCTATCGGTCTCCCGCATGAGGAAGTTCTTCTTTGACTGCCCACTCTGCTGACAGACCGCCCAAAATCGGAGAACATGCCGTCCGATAACGGTTCCGGTGCGTTCATGGAACCCGAATCGCGTTCTCGGAGGCGAGAATAATCAACATGCGCATATTTCCCGATCTGAGACCGTCGACCGGTGGACGCGTGAAAGAACCTGCGGTCAGGAAACAAACAGGGCCGACGTGAGGAACCGAATCGTGCGCCTTCCTGAAGTCGAAACCGGATTACTTGACGGTTGCTGGCCCTTTGCCAAGGTTGGTGAAGGAGACCGCACGCTCATCGTCTTTCCCGGCATTCACGACGCGCTTCAGGATGTGATAATCAATCCGAGGCTCGCCGCGTGGTTTTGTCGTGCACTGAGCCGCGGGCGAACGGTGTATCTACTGAGCCGTCGGCACGAATTGCCACAGGGGTTCTCTCTCCACGACATGGCCATCGATTACCATCGAGTCGGCGGCGAACACTTCGAACGACCCGACGTGTTAGGCATATCGATGGGTAGCGGCATCGCCCAGGAATACGCCGCTACGTTTCCGGATCGAGTCGATCGACTTGTTTTGGCGACCGCCGGCTGCCGTCTTTCACCCGGCGCGCGCCCGATTTGCCATGGCTGGCGTGATCTAGCGCAGCGTGGTGCGTGGCGTGAGCTATACCTCGACTTGATCGACCACGCGTACGGGCGATCGAGACGAGTGGTCTTCGAGGCGA
>JADFIX010000433.1 GCA_022566435.1 Planctomycetota bacterium | reverse complement strand
ACAACTAACAGTTTGGCGCACGCCGATGATTCTTGTCGGTGACCCGAAAAACACAAGAACAGACAAACGACTCTATGGATGTCTTGACCTAGACCGTCTGTTGCATATTGTTCCCGGCGCCTTTAGACCAAAACATGTTAGCACTTTTTCCACCTTATCGCTAGGGCCAAGGCACAAAATCTACCGGCCACCACGCTGCCCCTGTGTCGATTCTGACCACAACTTGGGATGCCCCACAAACTTCGAGATATGATACGCCGGATCGCTCAGATGCATTCCAGTTTCCAGCCACATATGCAGGGCGAAACGTCTCTCACGGGATTCAGTATCACTTCATCTGTCGGCTGATTTCAACGTGACTTGCGCCGAACTGCGATGCCTCTTGTTATCACGTTCGAAAACTGCCTCGACGATGACCGCCGGCGGTGCGACATTCAAGTAGGTCAAACGAATCTCACCCGTCCCGGGCGACGGGACCAGATCTGCAGCGTCAAGAACGATCGTCCGCGGCTGCGGTTCACTCGTGGTCTCACTTCCCGTGCCTCGATTCGTCCGAGACCAAGCAATTCCGCTATCGATCATTTGCCGGAGCAGAAGGGACGTTCGCTCGCTTCGGGCAGACCGGGCGAATTGGGCCGTGCCGGCTGCTGTCAGCAGAACAAGCGTCGTCGCCAATACAATGAAAACGAGGACGAAGAGAAGCATGAAGGCGTGCCGCCGGCGAAGCTGTTGGCATGGTTCGCGCATGTCAATGATCGTTCCGTGTGGGTGTGACTATCCCGGCACATCGAATCGCGAGGTCGAAACGACGTGACGATTCAGGCGTTTCCTCATTCGGTGCCTTCCATCGGATGGTGACCAAGAGCATCGTCGCCTCGTCGCCGCCGAGCCCCGGCCGTACGTGAAAGGTTGCGCCGTGTAGCGTCCACTGTTGGTCGGGGACGTCGGCGAGAGCGCCTGAAAAACGATCGACACGATCCTCGTCAAATACGTATACGATTTCGCGTGTCGGCGACTTGATCACGAGTCGTTGTGGACCACCCGATGCCCCCCCCGGCGAGGCTTCGGAGAACGGCGGGCGCTGGTCCCCTTGTGAGTGAGTCACGGTGGCTGACGATCCGCCCCGTACGTCATCCCGCAAGCGATGAATGATCGAATGGGTGACTGCATAGCGGTTCTGAAGTTTCCCGACCGCCCGCTGATTGCGCATCACGGCATACACGCCCATGGTAATGACCGAGCCGCCGACGGCCAGCATAAACACGACCATTATCATTTCAACGAGAAATACCGCAGACTGCCGATGTCTTCTCACGATTCACCGCCTTGGCCCGCGCGCTGTGCCGAAACGTAGGTCACCAATCGAAAGCTGGCGACGCGTCCGTGTTTGCCTGTCACGCGAGCCGTCACCTGTACCCGATGTAGCCCTTTCCAGATATCGGTTCCGTCGTCCATTGTAATCTCGCACTGCACTCCGCCTGGATCGTTCATGATCGCGTCCGCGAGCGGAAGCTCCCCTGCCCGCAGGCGCTCGATGCAAGACTCCGCCGCCAGTTGCACTCGACGATAGTTCAGAAAATAGTCCACCGATTGCGAGTAGCGCACCATGAGCAAGGAGACGGCCCCAAGAACGGTTCCGATCAGCATGATCGAAACCGTAGCTTCCAACATTACGACGGCACGTCGCTGCGACAATCGTCTCTCAAGATTCATGTGATCGAATCCGCTACGGCGTTCATCAGGTTGACAAGCGGCATGAACAAGGCCAGCGCGATGAAACCAACCATACAGGCCATGATCAGGGTCACGAGCGGTACCGAGATCGCCGCGATGTTCTGCCACCATCGTCTCGCCGTGGCTTCATAATAATTCGCCGCGTGACGAAACACGGTCTGAACATCCTCGCCGCGTTCCGCCATCTTCAGTGCCGACACGAAGACATCGCCCAGACGCGCACTGGCAGCCGCTTTGTGCGGCAAGACGCCTCCCTTGACCTGTTGCGAAAAGTCATCGAGCCGCGATCGCAAGAAATTCGCGTGGCCGACGACGGAGACCAGGGTCACGGCACCGTCGAGCGAGGCGCCTCCTCGCAAACCCATGGCCAACGCCCTGATGGCCGACGACATGCCGAATCCGAAGTCCATGGCCCGGGTAAAGGGAATCCACGATCGCACCGTACCGATCGCACGTGCGATCGAGCCGTCCTCTCGACCTCCGCGGGTGCGAAGAGTCACCCAGGTCAAGACGGCCGCGACGAGCGCGAGCATGAATAGGATCTCTTCGCCAAAGCCCGTAATCGCACGCGTGACGGCCATAAGCTGTCTTGTGATTGCCGGTAATGGTGTTTCGAAGTCACGGAAGATACTCCGAAACCTCGGCATGATGATGATCGCCACAAAAGCGAGCATGAAACCGCAAAACAACAGCATGATGACCGCGTACAAGCTCGACGCAGCGCCGTGCCTTGTCGTATGACGAAGCATTTGCACGCGGGCCTGCAACATTCGCTCGGCATCCGCCACGGCGTGGGGAAATTGACCGCACTGCTCACCTTGCCGTAGGACATTGGCAAGTGACCTTGCGCATCCCTTGAAGGCCACGCCCAACGCCTCGGACACCGGCCACCCGGTTTCCACAAGATAGGCCATATACGTCATCGTCTTTCTGATTGTTCGCGACTCCCCCTTCGCCGCCGCCCGAAGTGCCGAATGAATGGGAAGGTTGAGGCGGGTGATGACCGCCAGGTGACCGAGCACTGCTTGTAGTTCGACAGACCGCGCAAGACGGCTTCCAAGCGAAGCGAATCCGCCCGTGGTCACCGACATGGATTCGCTGGCAAGCAACAACGAGATCGTGTCCTTCGCGGCGATCAGCAGCCGGACGATGATAATCAGCCCGACGCCCCATACGAAAAATCGGATGATTTGCCAATTGAACATAGGAACTCTACCGTTCGGCTAACCTAAGCTTTGCAAGATCGAAATAAGCGGCAGAAACAAAGCCAAAACGCACAAACCGATCAGTCCACCAACAATAACGATAGCCAGCGGCGCGAGCCAAGCGCGTAGCAGGTTTTGTCCGTGGCCGGCGCGCATCTCATACGATTTCGATAGTTCGATCAGTCCGTGTTCCAAGTTATTTCGATCCTCATTGACTTCGACGATATACCCAAACATGGGCGGGACGACAACTAAGTCTTTGCAAGCCTCATATGCCCTTTGTCCCTGCTCGACGCGCTTCGCCATGGTCTCCGCATCGCGCCGTAGGTTGGGGCTGGCCGCCGCATCCGCCGCCAGCCGCACGGCCTCCGGCAATGGAATCCCCGAGCCGATCGAAAACCCCATGGCTCGCAGAAATCGCGCCCGTATCGAATCGCGAACGGCGCGTCCGAGGACCGGGATCTTCAACAGAAGCTGTTCTCTAAGGAGCCGGCCATCCCACGAGAATCGCGCGGCCACAAATCCGATGACCATGACCAGAACGACGAGACCGATCCAACCAAGAACAGTGGGGGCCACTCGTGCGAAGTCGAAGATGATTGTAGAAAGCATCGGTGTTTGTACGTAGAACCCGGATAACTGAAAGTCGCTGAAAATCTTGTCAAACTGCGGTATCAAGAGCATCAGGACGGCGCTGACCAACCCCACTGCCAGCACGAGCACCATGCCGGGGTAAGCCAATGCCTCCCACATGAGTCGTTTTGTCTCGGCCATTTGTCGCAAGTGGTGCGAGAGATTCAGTAGCGTCGCGGAAAGCCTTCCGGTCGCCACGCCCGCCCTGACCACCCGCGCGTAGAGTGCGGGCAACTGGTCGGCCCGGCTGGAAACGGCCTCGTCGAGCGGCACGCCCTTTTCGATTTCGCCGGCCACTTCGTCCAAAACGCGCCGTAGACGCGAGGATTGCAGATCCTTTCCCAATTGGCGCAAGCCCACATCTAAGCAGGTCCCGCTTGCTGCCAAGGTCGCGAGTTGTTCGTTGAAGAAGATAAAATCGTCGCCCCGAATGCGACGGCGGCGGCTCCATCCCTTGGCCTCTCGCAAATCAATGTTTGTGAGCCGCATGCCGACCAGGTGTTTGAGCGCTTCGTCGCTGTCGGGTGCCTCGATCGTTCCCTCGATCGCGGCGCCACCGTCGCACTGTGCCGTGTAAGTGTAGGGTTTCATCTTGCTTATTGCCGTATCTCGATACCGCTCACTCGGCGGCTTCACCATTCTTCCAGACCGATCACTCGCCGAATCTCGTCCTCATCGTCGTCGACACGCTGCGCGCCGACTTCACCACACCCTACGGCTTCGAACGCGACACCTCCCCCGAGCTGGCTGCGTGGGCAGCGCGCGGCGTCCTGTTCGAACGCGCCCGGTCCCAGTCCTCGTGGACGAAGATCTCGATGGCCTCGCTCATGACCTCGCTCTGGCCGCGCAGCCACGGCATCCGCGAGGCCCAGGACGGCCTCGCCGACAGCGCCGTCACGCTGGCCGAGGCGCTTCGCGAGGCCGGCTACGCCACCTACGGTGTGCAGACCAACGGTTGGCTGCACCAGAGCTTCGGCTTCCACCAGGGCTTCGACCGCTACATGTTCCCGAAGGGCGGGGGCCACCCGCGGCTGGGCCGGCCCTCGCTCTGGCCCCACGCGGACCGCGTGGTTGAGGAGACCGTGCGCCTGATCGATGCGCACGACCGTGCGCAGCCCTTCTTTTTGTATCTCCACTTCATGGACGTGCACGAGTACGCGGCTCCGCCCCCGTTCAAGACCTTCGGCACCGACAGCAAGG
>JADFIX010000432.1 GCA_022566435.1 Planctomycetota bacterium | reverse complement strand
ATGGTGATCAAACAACGCACTCAGAAAATTCGCGTCGCTCCTTCCCTCGCAAACGACGACGCTCGGACCGTCATAGACGATCGGGCCGTCGTGGTCATGCGGGTCCAAGACGTGGCGATACTTATCTAATTTCAACCCGCTGCTCCAGGGCGGCTTCGATCATGTCGCCCCCGAATTTCTCGACGGTAGCCTGACCGTCCGCGACGGTCATTCTCAGGAGGGCGAAATCATCTGGGTCGGCCGTTACGGCTCCTGACAAGGCCCGCAGACATTCGAGGCTGTGGGTGCTGGCAAAGAGCTGTACGTCGTGTTCGGCGCAGAATGCATGAAGCCGGGTCCACAACGCCGGCAGCTTGCTGTAGTGGAAGCCGTTCTCGATTTCGTCGATGAGCACGACGTTTCCAAACGGGGCGGCCCCGCCGCCGATTCCTCCTGCGCCGTCGGGCCGGTTGCATCTAAAGAAATTCCACGAATCAAACGCCTCGATCGTGGCGGATTGGGTTCAAACGCCCGAGCAACTCAAACGACTCGCGCCGGGATCGACCATGCCGCTCACTGCGGAGAAGGTTCTCGGTTGGCGTCGGCCTCAGGGGCACGTGCTCCAACTGACGCCGGACGGGGCGATTGCCCCGATCGGGTACGCCGAGCTGAATCCGATGCAACGCGAACGCGGGCATCTTTGGCTGGGCCACGTCATTGTTTGTCCGACTGAGCGGGGACGGGGAATCGGGACGGTCTTCGTTCGCATGCTGCTGGAATACGCATTCGACCAGCTCGCCGCCCATCGCGTATCTCTGATCGTCTACCCGGACAACAAGCCCGCCGTCGCCTGCTATCAGCGCGTCGGCTTCAAGCCGACCCGAGAGGAATACCACGCATTCGGAGCGTCAAAGGTAGAGGAACGAATGCTCCGCCTCGAAATCCGGCCGCCGTTGCCGAAGACGTAGCGTTCGAATGTGCAGGATCGGCGCGTGGATCGGCTATTTTCGCGCCTCGTAGAATCACGGACGAAATGGGGGCGTGGCTTCGCCTATGCACCTCGTGTCGGTATTCACCGGCGGGTGATAATCTTGACGGCCTAATCCGACTCCACTTTGATCGTGGCGAAGACGCCGTCCACGAGGCCGTCGAGAATCTGCTCGATGCCGCCCTCTATGGCTGGAAGAGCGGCCGTGCGGAATTGCGGGCCGGTCAGACAGCCGCTCAGTGTGGCGATGAACGCGCAAGACACCAGAATGCGTATGATAAAGCTACCTTCTGTTCGATTCGGCGTGCCCACTGGACGCCTCCTTTCCGTGATACTCGCGTATCTACCGCGATATTCGCGTTTCTATTATGTAGTGCTACGCCACTCGACAGGGTGCGGGCTCGCGTTTCCCGCTCCCTGACGGTCGGGTCTCCAAGAAGGCTCGCACAACCCGCGTATTCTCGTTTGGCGATGCAGGAATTCGCCGTGGCCGGCGCTGATATCATTCCCAAGGCGCTATCGGCGGCTTTGGTGCCGAGGGATGAGCGCCTCCCGCTGGACATAGGGGGTGTGGACCGCTCATCAAGTGTATGGAAGGCAAGATCTGCGCGATTTCGTGAGCGGTGGGGCTTCGTGTACCGCCATCGTTGATTCCGTGGGTTGCAGGCAGGCCACTCATTCGTGCTTCTTCCTCAGTCGTACGAATCAGTCGTGGTACTGATGCTCAGGCAGCGTCGGCGTCTCGCTCCCTATCCGGTCGCCCTTCACGCTCGCTATCCGCTCGTGTTCAGGACCGCGAGTGTGAGCGAGCTGGTTCATGGTCAACCCGCATATTCCACGTTGGCTATACACTAGCCGGCCGTCCGCCTATCCCGCCCCCCAGATCATCCGAATCGCCGCGACGGCCAGCAGAACCAGAAACCCCGCCTTGATCGCCTTCACCGGAAGTTTGTGGGTCAGCCTGCTGCCAAGAAGGCTTCCGAGAATCGCGGTGGGAATGAGCACCGCCGCCAGAACGAAAGCGCGATAGGGATCGAGCCCGTCGACGATGACCGCATAGTTTTTCACCGAACCGCCGATAACGCTCGTAGCCACGATGACCGCGGCCGAATTGGCGATCGCATTGCGAATCGGAATGCCCAGCAGCCGTCGCTGCAGCGGTACCGCCAGCACGCCGCCGCCGATACCGAACAGGCCCGCGACCAATCCTGTCGGCACGGCCACAGCCGCCGCGCGTCGCCAGCCGTCCCCAGGATTCGACATCGTTGGTCCGGCCGTCGCGCTGCCTTGTGAGTTCTGATTCGATTGCCGGTTACGCACCAGCGACCACAAATCTCTCAGCACCATCAGGAGCAGAAACGCGCCGAATAGAGCCCGAAGGTAACGCTCGCCTGCCCCGGAAAAAATCGCCAATTCACTCACCGCGACCCCGCAAACCACCGCGATCAGCGCCAACGGAACCAGCCGCCATACCGTCGCCATATCGATCGCACCGGCCTTGCGATGCTGATACACCGCGGGAACGACGACGAAGAAATTCACGATCATGGCCGCCGCCTGGTAGAGATGCTGATCCGGGCCGAGCACCTCGGTCATGGCCGGGATCATGACGATGCTGCCGCCCACGCCGAGCAGACCGCCCACCACGCCGGTGAGCAGGCCGATGCACAACATCGCGATGATTAAGAACGAATCCACCGGAACGGCGTGTCTCGATTACAAGTTTTGATCCATTAGTCTCGGCCAAACCGCGCAGGCGACCGTTACCAAACGGATTCGACCGGTCTGCCGCACTCCGGGCACTTCTCCCGGCTGGCGCGGAGATCGTACCCGCAGTTGGGGCATTTCGGAAAGAGCCTTGCCTGACGACAGCGCTCGCGCATGTAAAGTAGCACAATGCCCGGCCCGAATGCCCACAGCAGGACAGTTCCTGAAAAAACCAGCGCCGTGTAAGTTCCGCGCTCGCAATAACACCCACGCTGGCGAACTGCCCAGATGTGAACCGGGACGGCGACCAGCGTCTCCAGCAGGCTACTCGCCACCAGTCCGCGTATCATTTTTCCCAATTGCGTGTAGCGGTCGCCTTGTCGCCAATATATGTAAAATACGATGGTCCAGGCCAACCATCCCAACCCCATGCCGACGTAGACGCCGAACAAGATGGACACACTTCCTCTGGTTGGCGGTTCCGAAAACACCGGAGATTCCCACTGATCCAATATCTCCAGCAGGAGGGCGCCGAACCCCACGCTCAGAAGCATCGCCATGAAGCCAGCGGCCAAGATGGAGCCCCGCAGCGGGCGACCCGACAGAGTCAAGCGAGCTGCCAAGTGAGGCCCGGGGCGAAGAAACACCCACTGGGCCAGCATGAGAAGTCCCAATACAAGAAAAACGAGTACGGTGTAGCCCGCTCGACTATCGGCGAGGGGGCTGATGCCCAGTGGTGTGCCCATCAACCCGGCGGTCGCAAAATCCCCAGGCCAGGACTCTGGAATCAGGGGAAAAGACAGCCACCCAATCGCGCCCACCGAATACACGAGCCCGACGACTAGCAGCATCCGCCGCCATCGGCGGGCGATCATTTTTTGCCGGGGACCTGACTTTTCCATTTTCGCGGGCGACCTCCAAGCGTGCTGCATTCATTTGTGAAGCGGCCGGCGGAATCGCGTGGTGATCCACCCGAACTCGCTGTTACTCTTGACCGCCTACGAAATAAACATTGCGTCCCCGTAGCTGTAAAACCGATACTCTCGCTCAACGGCATGGCGATAGGCCTGTTTGACAAGATCGACGCCGGCAAACGCCATCACCAGTGCCAGAAGCGTACTGTTGGGCAAGTGAAAATTCGTCAATAAGGCATCGACCACCCGAAAGCGGTAGGGCGGGTAGACAAACAGATCGGTCGATCCGGTCCTCGGTTCGACGCCTGCGTCATCGCCCGAATCGCGGGCCACCGTCTCCAACACCCGTACGCTCGTCGTACCGACCGCGATCACTCTTCCGCCACGACCTTTGCAAGAGTTGACGGCCTCCGCGGCTTCGGCCGAAAGTTCGAATCGCTCCGAGTGCATCGGGTGCTTTTCGAGGGAGTCCGTCGCAATCGGCTTGAACGTGCCCAAACCCACATGAAGTGTCAGACTTGCGATAGCGACGCCCTTGGCACGGATGGCATCGAGCAGCGGCTCGGTCAGGTGCAAACCGGCCGTCGGGGCCGCCACGGCACCTGCGTGCTTGGCGTAGATGGTCTGATACCGCGTTCGATCTTCGGCGTCGCGATCATCTCCCTCGCTCGCACGTCGAATGTAGGGCGGCAACGGTGCCCGGCCGATGCGTTCGAGAATCTTCTCCGCCGATCCTCCGCAGGACACGCGGACCCGCCACTGACCGCCGGACAGCGACTCGATTAGCTCGAGCGTCGGATTTTCTGCAATTTTCTGGATCAGCGTAAGGAATTCACCGACGTGCAGCCTTCTGGAGCCCTGGAGCATCACCACCCAGACCGAGTCCGTTTCCTCATGCAAGAACAGACCGGGAATCTTGCCTCCGGATTTTCGCCGGGCCGCGAACTTTGCCGGCAAGACCTTCGTATCGTTGACGACTAGTAAGTCGCCGGGCGCCAGCAATTCGGTAAGGCTCGGAATGCGATCGTCCCTGATGCCATTTCCGCTTCGGTCGAGAAGCAATAGTCGCGCGTCGTTTCTTCCGGTCGGCGGAGCCTGCGCTATGAGCGATTCCGGTAGGTCGTAATCCAGATCACTGAGACGGAAACTGCGATCTGACGGACCAACTGTGGATTTGCCCTGCATG
>JADFIX010000431.1:799-4781 GCA_022566435.1 Planctomycetota bacterium | reverse complement strand
CTATAAATCAGTGCGTACGTTTGCGGCGAATCGCGCAATGGAATCGGGAAATTCGCAACGCTCGTGTTTCAATCCTCTGCGATCGAAAACGTGGAAGTCAGCAGAAGTGGATTGGTGGCCAAGAAATCGCTCGTATAGGGAAACCGCCATATCGAGCCGTGTAAGTCGTTGATCGCGAACATCCCGTGGAGGCTCGGCGATTAATTGTGTAAACGCACCTAACGCAGGGGTGGATTTGCCGTAAGGGCGCGCTCAAAAATAACTTGAACAAATCGCCAATAGACCCAATGGCGATCGTCGCTGTCTTAGCATTCGGCTGGGCGGAAAATTGACCAAGTTATTCTTGAGCGCCCTTAGAGCTTCTGCGACCCTTTCTGGCAACGCCGTGAACTGAAGCCGAGAACAGACGCTCAGTGGCCTAAACATGGGCCTTCGGCGGTTGCAGAATCGAGTTCCCAAGGTGACAGGGCTCTGTATTGGCGCTTGCTGCGGCGTGGACACGCGTTTTTTTCCTTCAGTTCACGGCGTTGCCCGGCAGGGGCGATACCTTCTGTCTTGCTCCGATTGAGGCCGGGGCTTCACTTGGTAGTTTGCCGCCCGTTTTGGGATGCTCCCGGGCGTGAGGGATTCGGGCAGGAATCGTTGACACGGATGGGGCGCAATCCTATTCTGAGTGGCCTGACCAAATTGGGACATTGAGGACACCTGTACACATCGGAGACCAGCGATGGGGCGCAGTCTTGACAGCATTACCGGGGCCATAGGCCGGACGCCTTTAGTGAAAATGAAACGAATTATTGACGCGCCGGCTACGGTCTACGCCAAACTCGAGTTTTCCAATCCGTTATCAAGCGTAAAAGACCGGATTGGGGCATCCATGATCGAGGCGGCCGAAATGGATGGGCGGATCGAACCTGGGGCCACCATCGTCGAGCCGACTTCGGGGAACACCGGCATTTCCCTGGCGTTCGTATGTGCGGCCAAAGGCTACAGACTCACGCTGACGATGCCCGAAAGCATGTCGATTGAACGTCGCGCGATTCTCAAGGCATTCGGCGCGACCCTCGTACTTACGCCTGCCGCGGAGGGCATGAAAGGGGCGATTACGGCCGCCGAGAAGATTCTTAGCGAGACCGAGAATTCTTTCATGCCGCAACAATTCAATAACCCGGCTAATCCGGAGATCCACCGTCGTACGACTGCCGTGGAAATATGGGATGACACCGACGGAAAAGCGGATGTTCTCATTTCCGGCATCGGCACCGGCGGTACGATTACCGGCGTGGGCGAGGTGATCAAATCGAAAAAGGCGTCGTTTCAATGCATCGCAGTTGAGCCGGAGGCCTCACCGGTCATTGCCCAGGCTCGGGCCGGGCAAGCACTTCAACCGGGCAAGCACATGATTCAAGGTATCGGTGCAGGATTCATCCCCGAGGTTCTCAACCTCGAGGTGATTGACGACGTCCAGCATGCCACCAACGACGAGGCGTTTGCGTGGGCGCGCCGGGCCGCCAAAGAAGAGGGGATCATGTGCGGAATTTCATCAGGTGCGGCGTTATGTGTCGCCGATCGAATCGCAAGAAATCCTGAAAGCAAGGGCAAGACGATCGTGGCGATATTGCCCAGTGCCGGTGAACGGTATCTTTCGACGCCTTTGTTTTCCGAATAGCGGCTCAGGACGGTGTGGTGTCCGACTCGGCAAGTAGAGTGCCCCTCGCCGGCTCGCCGGGCGGAGGTTTTTCGGTACGCCCGATGGGGGCCACGTCTGAGATTCCGCGCGAACAGGAAAATCGTCGGCTTGAGCCGGCTTGGGAGAATTCTGGGTCCAATAACCACGTTGCCACAGAATCTAGCAGTAAGAACGTTCCGGGAGCGCGTCTTGCACACAGCTGGCCGCAACGACGAGTAATTAAGCTGTCGCTGTCTTTCTTCCGTATTCGATCAAATTCTTGTTGTCAAATCAAACAGACATGGCGGTACGCGACGAAGATGATTGACCGCCGGGAGGCCGATCCGTATATTATAGAGTATTGAGTCGGCGATCGAGACGCACGCTAGGGCGGCCCATTTATACGGCTTTTGCTGAAGTACCGGGCCTTGCTATCATTTGTTTTGCCTAAACAGCAAGGCCGCCCAACTCGTCGCTCCCTCCTTGCCGTCTCTGCGTTGAGTAATTCCACCCGTCACCGGAGTTCGTGCCGGGATTCGTGGAGCGGTTTCATTATATCGGTAGGCGCCGCCAGGGCCTGTCGCAGTGCGCTTGGGCGCGCAATGGTGCGTGATTGTCGGTTGATATTCCAAATTACCGTGTCGTTGAACGATTGGGTGAGGGCGCCAACAGCGCGATCTATCGGGCTCGTTGTATGCGAACTGGCAAGGACTATGCAGTCAAAATCGTCAAGGTTCGCAAGCCGGAAGACAATAGCTTCCTGGAACTTCTCAAGGCGGAACATGCCATTGGTTCGACCCTCCGTCACCCCATACTTCGAGAAATCTACGAGCTTCGCTTGATGCGACAGCGTCTGCGGGTCCGCGGGGGCATCCTGTTTATGGAATACGTGGATGCGATCGCCATGTCGGACAAGGAATTTTCCCGGCCGATGATTGATGTGCTCCAACTGATGCGCGAAGTGGCGCATGGGCTTCATGCGATGCATATGGCCGGCTATGTGCATGCTGATCTCAAGCCCAACAATATCCTCGTGACTCGAGAGGACACCGTAAAACTGATTGATCTTGGCCAAAGTTCGGTCATGCATGAGGCCAAGCCGCGGGTCCAGGGGTCAATCGACTTCATGGCGCCGGAGCAAGCGCAACGAGGCGTGCTGGATCAGCGGACTGATGTCTTCGGCTTGGGCGCCGCACTCCATCGCGTGTTTACCGGCGAGCCGGTGGCTACGGAAATGAACCAGACCGTCAATCTCCATTCTCAGAGCCTGGTGGGGAAGCGCGTTTCGGAAATTCGAGATCGACAAGACGTCGAACTGCCCACGTGCATCTCGCGGCTCATCGACGACTGCTGTCAGGCTGACCCGGACGGGCGAATCGCGGACATGCCTACCGTCGTCGAGCGAATCAATCTAGCGATCGCGATACTGTCAAAGCAGCAGCCGCAAGATTCGGCATCACGCAAGCAGACGAAAAAGGTGCGTGAATCGAAAAAGACGAACGAATCCGATGCGCTGGACGACACGATTCTTCAGGAACTGGGATTGGAAAACCGGGACGACTCGCTTGACTTGGACGAATTCCAACCTGATGAAGAATGATCGGCCGTTCCTCGATCCATGCCACCACCGGCGAACGGTCATGCCGTGCCGGCACTGCGCAATTCGCCTATTTTCCTGGTCAACGAATCCCGCTGGCGAACCAGTTGCCCGATGAGCAAGTCTCGGGACGGCATGGATTTTGCGGCGTCGAAACCCGAACGGGCGGAACGCTTGGCGAATGTATTCTTTCCCCCTGTGGCGGTGACGACCGTGGGCGCGACCGCGCGTACCGTGATCTGCCAAGATGCGGCGTCGGACCGAATCAGGTGGTGCAGCGCCTCAGTAGGGATGACGGAGAGTTTCACGCCATCGTTATGGAGTATGATTTGACCCAGCACTTGGTTGGTAATATCTTCGCCCGTCCGCGAGTCGCGCACGCATACGGAGCATCCAGCCTGCACGGCCTTGCGAATGTCTAGGAGTCTTACATGACGACTACGTGTCGCATCGTAGTACCGTCTGTTCGGGTACTTTCTTATTTGCAGCACATCAGTGATATTGGGCCGACTCATGTATACCTCGCAACGAAACTTGAATTCGACTCAAAAGTTACATTATTCGGTCATTGATGTCAATTGTGATCGCCCTTTTTTGTGTATCACTTGTTTTGTCCGCGTACGGCAAACACAAGAGTGCACTAGGCTATAGAGTCTACCTGCCCATCGCGCAACCCAACTTTGTCGACCTCGTGACGCGAGACGGAACTTGGAAAT
>JADFIX010000431.1:0-789 GCA_022566435.1 Planctomycetota bacterium | reverse complement strand
GAGGGGGTGGCGTCTGTGAGCCGGACTGTGCGGGCGCCCTCTAAATAGTTGATGTCGTGCGGCACGACGCAGCCATTCCTGACTGTTCATGGCATGGCGAATACTTGGTAAAGTTGGACGGTTGGTAGGAAAAAAGTTCCTGATCCGCCCGTTCTTGGCAGCATCGGACGGCGCGACTTGGCCTGTTGGCGGGTCGATTGCATTGCGGCGTCTTCGTGTTCATTCGAATCGGGGAGATTGTCATGTTGAAGAACGTCTATCTGGCTGGTGGCGTGCGGACACCGTTCGGCACACTGAGCGGATCACTATCGGGAGTGTCGGCCGCTGAACTGGGCAGTATCGTGGTAAGAAACACGCTCGAGCGGGCGGGCGTGAACGGGGCTGACGTGGACGAGGTCATCATCGGTAACGTCATCGGCGCCGGCGTCGGCCAGAACATCGCCAGGCAAGCGTCATTGGGCGCCGGCATCCCGCAATCCGTCGGCGCGACGACGGTGAACAAAGTGTGCGGGTCCGCCATGCATGCGGTCATTCTCGCTTCCCAGGCGATCCAATGCGGCGATGCCGGTTTGGTTGTGGCTGGTGGATGTGAGAGTATGTCAAATGCGCCATACTTGCTGACGAAAGCGAGGCGCGGGTATCGGTTGGGGCACAGCGAGTTGGTCGACGCGATGATTCACGATGGGCTATGGGACGTGTACGGCGACAAACACATGGGCACCTGCGGGCATCAATGCGCGGCCAAGTACGACATCTCGCGCGAGGACCAGGATGACTACGCGATCGCCA
>JADFIX010000430.1 GCA_022566435.1 Planctomycetota bacterium | reverse complement strand
CTACGCGTGTGTCCCATAGCACGAGGGACTGATTCATCTGCAGAAAATCTAGGATTACTGTATGGATCCATGTAGATGGGGTTGAGCCCGCGGAGGAAACTCTTCCATGCCCATGTATAATTTAGCCTATCCGATTCACAAACCCCGCAGATGTGGTCAGTATCGCTAATGATTACCTTGCTACCATCGGCTGCCGGTGGATTGTCCCTATAGCCGCCACTAGCGTTTGGCGAGATCCAATCCGCTGGACTGTTAAAAAGGGTACTGTTATTACCCCCTTTGAATTGGAAAGTCATCCCAACAGGGTGTCTCTTAGGTTTATTGTTTGCCTCATAGTTTTTAATGTAGTTGATCATGTGGTACTGCCATTCCGTTGAGTAGGCCCCGCTTTCATTGGTGATTTCGTAGAGTACATTGTCCAGGTCGTTAACAGTATCGATGACTTTACGGACGTATGCCTCTTGAAGGGCTGTGACCGCTGGAATCTGGAGGGTATGAGTCTCGAGGCCCTTGCCATCTCCGTTCGGATCGCCGTTGATCCACGACTTCCCAGCGTCGTTCGCGCCCACATCCTCGGCGTCCGTTTGGCTCCAAAACGCCGCCGCTCCGTTAAGCGTGCCGATCGTCCGGACGCTGCGCATGACGAGGTAGCCGTTGGGTGGAATGATGACCGGGATCGCCGCGGGGGCCTCGAGTTCTGCGGGATTGCAGTTGGGCCAGCAGTCCACCTCGATCGTCCAATCGCGCGTGCCGATCTGGTCAAGGTCGTTCACCTCGATGGAATCCACCAGATGAGTGCCCGTCGAGTCCCAGAACTCCAGCACAATGTCTTCGCCCTGTCTCGACACGCCGCCGCGGAAGCGGATTCGGCTGAGACGGAGGAATGATCCGTTGGCGATCGCGTAGTCGTCGCCGATGTTCAGGAAGCCGTCCTCGCAGCCGCCCTCGATCGTGTTCGAGGCACATGGGTCGTCCTCGCACGAACCCAGGTTGGCCGGTACGCAGGTCTGGCCCCCTGGAAACTCGCAGGTCTCGCCTTGCGGGCACGCGAAGAATCCGAAAACATCGCAGCTATTACCGCTGATACTACAAACGCCACAGTCGGCACCGTTATTCGGGACAAAGCAGATTACGAAACTTCCTGCGCCGTTGCAGGTGCCCAGCCGCCCGCAATCGGGGCTGTCCACCTCGCATAGCGCACCTTCGTTGTCGCCGCCGACACAGCGCCTCAAACAAAACTGCGGCGCAAATCCGTCGCCGTCCAAGTCTTCGCAGTACACGGGGTCCAGGCCGGCAACGTCCGCTGCCGCGGAACCGGCCGTGCAAACAAGGCCCGACGGACGAACCAAACCGATCGAACCCTCGTCGGTACCGGGGGGCACGACGCCGCTGCCGTACTTGGGGCAGAGGCAGTTCCCGTCACCCACCTGCTCGTCAGGACCGCGATAGCGATACCATTCGCCGCTGCCGCTCGTGCACGTCGCCTCGTCGGTCTCGGTACAGGTATCACCGATGCAGCACCGACCCAGGGCCAACGCCACACTCGGGCCCACATAGCAGGCTTCCGTCGCGTCGTCGCACAGCCCGCCGCTCGTGATCAAGCAGTCGCCCTGCGGGCATTGGCTGGAGCGATCACATCGCAGACCATTGGCCGCACCACCCACGCACTGACTCGGACAGGGGCTCAAAGGCAAAACGGCCTGACCGGATATCTGGGGAATGCAAACCGAATGCTCGTTACCTGTGCCGTCATCTTCGCAGCGGTCCTCGATGCAGAAGCCGTTACCAAACTCGCAGGTCCAGCCGGTAAGCTGGACGACATCGCAACGCTGCACAAAGCTGTTTGACTGGCAAGTGCCGGCGCCCACGGCCTCACAGTCCGCATCCGCAGAACCGCCGGCTTGGGCGGTGGAACACGGAACGGTCGGGTCATCACTGCAAACGCCGCGAACGATGCACTGCACGATGTTGCACTGGTCGCCGAACGACGCATCGCAGTCTTCGTCGCAGCTGCACTCCGCGGCGAGCGGCAAACCGCCTGCGGCGCGCGACGCGCCCGCACCACGATTCGTCGCCACCGGCGTGGAGCCGACAACCCGACCCACGTGTGCCCCACGACCCCTGTCGACCGGCGTCGCCTTTTTCGCATCGATGGCATGGCGCTTCCCACGCGAAAGCACATCCTTTTCCCGCGGCTGCCGAAGGGTTGGCACACGAGTCATGGTCGCCGCTTCACGGCCGATCGCTTGGACGCTTTCCGTTGCGGACGGCGCTGCGCGCTCCGCCACGAGAGTCAGGTTTGCAAATTCACCGCCCGGCACCGCCGGCGGACGCAAACCCAGCGCTGCGAGGCCGAAAACGAGTACTCCCGACACGGTCCACCATCCGCGAGTCGTTCGACGCATCATCAAGAACTGCCCCATTCGCGCAAGAACTAGAATTGAAGCAACCCCAAGCGGGGGATCCTGCTAAAGATTGTACCGCACTGGCTCCGGATTTTCAAGGGAAATATCGGGCAAGCCGTTTGCCGTCTTAAGTGCCGCGAACAGACTTAATTGTTTCACCTCAAAGGACTTACGGTCGAATTGGAAATAGGAGTGCCGCCAAGCGGCGCGCCCACGAGCCCCTCCGCTGGCAGAAGCCGGATTTGCGACAATCCACGAATCGCTTACCTACTTCCCGCCAATCGTCGCCCACACATCGCTACGGACAAGGATTCGCCACGTTGTCCCGGCAAGGGTCGTCCGGGCAACCGAAGGGATAGGAATCGCCTTTGAATGCCAGGATGATGGTGAACACATCGTTGATATTGACCAGGTGGTTCGGGGTCTGTGGTTCGACATCAGTAATAGACACGTGCGTGGCATTAAACGCATCGGCATCGCTGAATGTCAGTAAGGCGGCGGTCACGTCCTCGAAATTGACGATGCCCTGAGGCGACGACCATACCACACCGTCGAACGTACCGACACAATCGGCCCATTTCCGTGGGGCAAACGGTTCCCCCACCGTCGCCACGGTAAGCGGACTCGTCTCAACGCCGGTATCCGTCAGGGTCCGAAGCTCATATATCGCCACCGGTACGACTTCGCATCCATTGATATGAACCGTGGCAGGCCAATCGCTGCTGAAAAACGGATCCGCCACGATCGGCGCCAGACCGGCAGCGTCGGGCTCACCGACCCAACCAAGCATACCCAACGCGTCGGGAAACTGATTGCTCGCGGTTAAATCGACGCGATAGGCCACCGTGAGGCCCGGGTTCGACGGCGAAAAGGAGAGGTAGCGGTTCTTCGGCTGATCGTACGGTGCGGTCGCCAGCCAAGGTGGGTCCGCGACGGTGGCAGTAATATCCACGATGTACAAACCGTCCGTTCCGTCGGATAGCAAAATCTTGTCGTCGCCCAGGAATGGATACACGCCCCAGTTGCCCAATCCGAAATCGGAGGTGTCGAACGTGGCATAAAGCGTCAGCGTGCCGTCAACCGGATCGATGTCGAAAACTTGAAGACCCTTCTCGTACCAGGAATTGTACAAGCGATACCCGATGATCACCTGATTGTGCACGCTGTACGCCTGGAAAGACGGATAGGCAATGCTGTCCCGCAGCGCGAGTGTCAGGGATCCGCCGTTGTCGATCATTTCGTAGACCTTGATGCCCCCGCCACCTCGCTCCTCACCGGTGACGACGAACTTGCCGTCGTCCGTGGGCCACACCGAGTGCGTGTTGTTTCCACCAACGCTGCCGATAAGCGTGGGTATCGAATTGGCGACGTCGCTGACGTCGTAGATCCGCAAACCGCTGTCCCAGGCGGCCGCATAAAGCCGTCCATTCTTGACCGTAATGTCGTGGACGAAGGACGACCCCACGTTAGACATCATCCACTTCACCGAAGTGATCGGCGAAGCGGGCGGGTTGTCGGGGTCGAAGGCGGTCAGGTCCACAATACCCACCCGGGGGGAGCTGCTATCGGCGAGGTAAAGAAATCCACTGTCGTAAAAAACATTGTGGATGCCCGTAAAACCGCCGATTCGTATGGTCGCCAGGAAGGAAGTGGTGTGCGGATTTCGCAGGTCGAGAATGGCCGCGCTGTCGCTGCCGCCCTCCAGCCCGATGAACATCAGCCCATCGCCGATTTTGACGTCCTGCGCTGATGCGGAGACATTCGGCGATGGCAGGAAGAAAGTCCTCGCCAGGTTCGGATTCGTCGGATCGGCGATGTCGACCACATGAACGCGGGCGTTTTGACCATCGCCCAGCCGCCAGTTTGGCAGATAAGCAAATCGACCATCCGACCAGATATCGCTATACACGCCGCTATAGCCGTCCCAATGCCCGACTTCTGCCGCATGGAACGGTGGGTCCACCGCTTCCGCGACGCGTCCGACGATCAATTGCATGACAACCACGCAGGCGAGCGCGATCATTCCGTGACGACTCAGTCGACTCTCCTGCATTTCTTGTTTCCCTCGATTCATAAGGACGTCCTCTTGGCAGGATAACTCGGCCCCCTGCGGAAGGACGTAGTATAGCAGGTCGACGTCAGCAAGAAAACAGGGAAAATGCGGTTCTTCGCCACACGCTTACTCCTGTGCCGAAAAGGCCCCGCAAGGAAAACAGATGCAATCGAAGATCAGTGTGGCCAAGCCGCGTTCGAGCCCGCAAAACGACCCTCTGGACCTGTGGCCGGCGGCGGCGCGATCGATGGCCGAGAGCGATACCCGGCAGCACGTATTCCCAATGGAAGTAAAACGGCTCGATCCCTCCCCGGGCGCGACTA
>JADFIX010000429.1 GCA_022566435.1 Planctomycetota bacterium | reverse complement strand
GGCTCGGGCGTTGGCGGGGCGAGGGCTCCCGTCCCTTCGCTTCGACCTCAGTGGGTTGGGTGACAGCGCGGCCGCCCGTGGCGACACCCCGTTCAAAGACGTCGCGATCGCCGATACACGCGCCGCGCTGGACGCGGTGGAAGCCGGTCCGAACTGGCGCGATATCGTGCTCTTCGGCCTTTGCTCGGGAGCAGACATTGCGCTGCGCGTGGCCTTGGAGGATCCACGGGTCACAGGTCTCGTCCTCGTCAACCCGACCGATCTGTCTCCGCAGTGCGAACACGACCCCGAGGACTCGACGCGTGAGGCCAGGGCCAGCTTGCAGATGCGGCTGTATCGTGGGCGTCTGTTTCGCTGGGGCTCTTGGATGCGATTGCTACGAGGCAAGAGCGACGTTCGGGCCATCGGCCGAACAGCCATAATGGCCGCCCGTCGCCTGCTTCCGTGCTTTCGGCCTGGGCGCGAGATACCCCTGAACGATTGCCGCACGTTTCTCACGCGCGGGCGCGCCCTCGTTATACTGGCCGAGGGCAGTGTCTCGTGGGATATGTTTCACAAGCCACTCTCCGGGCTGGCCCACGCGCACCCGGGCCTGGAGCTGCGGACGCTTCGCGGGGCGGATCACATACTGACTCCATCGCACAGTCAGGTCAGTCTGATGAAATCATTGGACGAGTGGCTCGATGGCTGGCCCAGCGCCTCCCCACCGCCCGACGCGCGCTGACTTCCCGGGGCCCAAGAGCATCAGCGGCCTCCTAATAGCACTAGCCGAGGTCGTGGTGTCCAAAAACGGCGTTGTTGCACAGTGTGGCCAGGCAATCTGGTCAAGGGGGATTGGTGATGCGATGAAATCATGAAACCTTGTTTGTCGTCCAGCGGGTGCGAAACCCGCCCGGCCAAGGGTAAGCCCGCCCATGCCGGTAGCGAGCCTTGCGGCGGCCGTGGTAACGCGAGCGTCGATGTGTAGGTGCGCGAGCGAGTGGGCCGTAGGAATTGCAGCCACGAAACAACGTACACTCTGGGTGCGTCTCCGACGCGCAGAGTGCCCGCGGGAGGCGCACGCTGCCGGCTCCCGAACCCTTCTTCCAGGGAAGCCACAGTCCCCACACCTGCGCTTTCTCCGCGATGGAGAAGAGGCTCTCGGCAGCGTTCTGGGCGAGCTCGATTGCCCCAACCTTGATGCGGTGCACCATCTCCTGGCGCAAGCTCGGATCGGTCAGGCTGAAGTAGCTAAGGTCGAGCTTCAAGCGCTCAAGCACCTCGTCCGTGTTCAGCGGTGGCTCAGGGCTCACTTCACGCAGAACGCGTGCAACGATCTCCCGGATCTCATGCGCGGCGTATGGATCGATCGGAGTGTTCTTCATCCTCTCATTATTCCGTGTAGTCCCCCAAGAAGCGGATGATCTCGGCCAACTGCTTCTTCTCCTCCCGGCTGAGCTTCCCCATGCCCCGGGAGAAGGCAGCCCACTTAAATCTCTCGACACCTTCACGGAACTGTGCGGCGCCCTTCTGCTCGAAGGGCCCGCCTCAGCTCTTCCTCAGACGCCTCCAGGATGGACTCCCGGAACGCGACGGACATCGCTCGAGTTTTGGCGACGAGCTCCGCTTCGTTCTTCTTCATTGCCCTTGTCCCTCCCGTTTATTCCGTACTCGTTGTCAACAAACGACTTATGGATTGACGAGCAACGGCAGAAAGATACGCTCTCCGGCTGTGATATCAAGCAATGGAGGGCGTTATGGCTTGGCTACGGATGGCATTGATGCTTGCGAGAAACATCTTCCGCGATCGCGGCGAACTTGCTCTTGAGAATCTCGCGTTGCGTCAGCAACTCGCCGTCCTCCACGCCAAGAAAAGACGGCCCAGGATCCGACAACTGGATCGCATCTTCTGGGTCTGGCTGTCAAAGCTGTGGTCGAATTGGCGGTCGGCGGTCCTCATCGTCGAACCCAACACGGTTGTCCGCTGGCACAAACAGGGCTTCAAATTGTATTGGCGTTGGAAGTCGCGTGCGAGAGCGGTGGGGCGGCCTCCGACCGATATCGAAATCCGTACGTTAATTCGGCGCATGTGTCGCGAGAATCCATCTTGGGGCGCTCCTCGGATTCACTCAGAATTAGAACTGCTCGGCTACGACGTATCCGAAACGACCGTTGACAAGTACATGGTTCGGCATCGAAAGCCATCGTCTCAATCATGGCGCACTTTTCTGGAGAATCACATGCCGGATACAGTGGGCATCGACTTCTTCACGATGCCTACAGCGACATTTCGCATACTGTTCACCTTTGTCGTCCTGCGCCACGATCGACGACGTGTCGCACACTTCAATGTGACGGCGCACCCGACGGCGGAATGGACCGCACAGCAAGTCGTCGAGGCCTTGCCGGACGAGGAAGCACCGCGGTTTCTGATTCGTGACCGCGATGGGATTTACGGCCAATTCTTCCGCGAGCGGGTCAAGCATATGGGTATCGAGGAGGTCGTGTGTGCCCGCCGTTCGCCGTGGCAAAATCCCTACGCGGAACGCTTGATCGGCTCGATTCGTCGCGAGTGCCTCGATCACGTCATCGTTCTCGACGAGCGACATCTCAAGCGAATTCTGCGCTCGTATCTCGAATACTACCACGAGGACCGAACACATCTTTCCCTAGATCGAAACTCGCCAGTCCCACGACAGATCGAATCGCCTGAACGCGGAAAAGTGATCTCGATCCCGCGAGTCGGTGGGCTGCATCATCGGTATCGCCGGGCTGTATGAGCCGATTCGTGCCTCGGCGATCGTTCTTGAGTCACGAAACAGGTCTGCGCTGATTTCATGATTCTGACGCAATCTGCCAAACCAACGCACGATATCGCAACAACAATCGCTCTCTCGTGGTTCAGATTCGCGCTGGCCAACAACTCGGCAGGCCAAGAATGGGCTCGGACAGAGTTTCTGGGAGGGACAGGGGGTGCTTTCACTGGGACTTTGGGTACTGCAAATACCGTGCTACTGTTTCGGGCGCTCGCGTTCATAATGGAGTTGTGACCGCATGGTGCTTGAGGAGGTTTCCTGTGATTCGATATTCGCTGATAAGTTCGGCTGCCGATCGAGAATCTCATGCCTTGGGCGGTGCGGCATGCTTATCGTTTGAGCCGCGCAACGACACTGCCAGCGCAAGCAACCCATTCCGATCGGTCGCTAACTCGCCAACGATTCGCCGCCTTTTCTCAGTGTTCTTGCTGTTGCATGCGTGTTTACATGTTACGTCAGCGGCCTTCGGCGGTGACTTTGTTGTCTTTTCCAAAACCTACGTGCGCGGCACAGGTGCTCCCGAGACGGTAACTGACACTTTCGACGTACTCAATCCTGCCACGACCTGGACTCTTCATGTTACCAATGGCAGCTTAGAGGACGACACAATTGAACGTGTGTCCAGCTCAACGCTGGCATTGAACGGTACCGAGTTGCTCCAGGAAAGCGATTTCAACCAAAACGTCGAAATGATCCAAATAGGTGCAACGGTTCTGCCCACGAATACAGTCTCCGTCCAGTTGCGGAGCAAGCCCGGCGGCCGGTTGACCGTGAAGATCGTGGGAGTGGACGACGTTGCGCCGACGCTCGAGTGGGATGCCCCGCTCTCGGATGAGTTCATAGAAGACGATGTGGTCCTGGCGAGCCTTTCGCTTGCCGATGACTTTTCTGGTCTCGATCCGGCCAGCCTATCCATTCTACTCGACGGCGACGCTGTAACGGAATCGTTTTCGGCATTGTCGACCCCTACGCTCGACGCCGTATTGTCAGCGGACCTTCCACTCGATGTGGGGCCCCACACGCTGACGGCTCAAGTGAACGACCTGGCCGGAAACCTCGGAGCGGCATCGGTTTCATTCACAGTTGTTCCCGGCATTCCACCACCCGCATCGCTCGGATCACACACCATGATCACGAGCAGTCCGACGGTGACGATTGGCGGCACGGTCATGGGAGGCGCCAATGTCGAGGTATCCGGACCGGAAGGCACCTTCCTTGTGCCGGTGACAAATGACACGTTCAGCGCGGAGGTGCCTCTAAGGCCAAACAGCATCAACCATCTCTTTTTTACGGTCATCTCGGCGGATGGCCGTCGCGGTCCGCCAATATCAACAATCGTCACACAGGATTCGCAACCTCCGAACCTCTTTATCGATTTCCCGACCGGTGGCGCGGAAATTACGACGGCCACGGCGGACGTGGGTGGTCGCGTTGGCGATCTGCTGGCCGGCTTCATGGGCCTCGACGTTGCCCTGATCTACATCGCCTTCAGGCTTAATTTCCGGGCGCTCCGCCTCTACGAGACGGTCGACCTCACCAGCGACGCGCTGACCGTGACGCGAAACACACTCTACGGAAACGGCAATCTGAATATGCGAATAACGGGCGTGTTTGCGTGGAACCGACTGACCCGAATCACTCCCGCGCTCGGCACCGGTGGAGAGCTTACCGGTCCTAATACCAATGCGAAACTCTACGGAATATTCACGGAGAGCGACTTCTACAAATCGACCGTCAATTTCGACGTTGGGTTTGTCGACGACCCCGAGTTCTACGCCGAGCGGTACCCGCATCTGGGCGAGGCGCACCGGCTGCGCGAGCATCAGCGACAGGTCGACGAGGGCGCCTTCGAGTCGCTGGTCGACTGGCAGATCGAGCAAGGCACGAACGGGGTCGTGCCGTGCGGCACCACCGGTGAATCGCCGACCCTGAGCCATGACGAGCAGATGCGCGTCACCGAGATCTGCATCGGCGTCGCCAAGGGACGTAT
>JADFIX010000428.1 GCA_022566435.1 Planctomycetota bacterium | reverse complement strand
CGGTGGTGTGCCTCATGCGACACCAGGTAAGAAAGCGTCGTGAAGATGCCCTTCTTGAACCCGCGGCGTTTCGGCTTGCCCGCAAGGACGTCGGCGAGAAACGTTTCGATCGCCTTAGCCGATGCGGTGAGTGCCTTTTTCAATTTGGCCTTGCTTGGCACGGTGCCGGTGGGGAATTTTTCGAGCCCGACGGCGAGATCCTTGGCACGCCCCTCCAACTGCCATACACGATTGTTGTGCATATGCGCCAGCTCCCCTGCGACCCCGCGCCCGCCGCGTTTGGATAACGTGCACGTCATCCCCTCGGGCGCGATGCGATCGATGAGCATCAAGTTGATCCGGTTGTTGGTCCGCCAGGCTTCGATTAGTTCGTCTTTCATGTGATGCCTTTCACGCATGCTCGAGTGCCACTGGCTGCTTACCAGCCGGTGCGTCACCTTCGGAAAAACCCCGTTTGATACTGAGTACTTGTACCTGAGAAATAACCGTCGAACAACGGAACCCGCCTCGAACCATTCCCAGAACGACTGGCCTGACCCGGCTGCGGCGTGTGGAAAACACCGATGAGCAACGCCACCAACTCGGAGTTTGGCATGAGGCAATCATTACCGTAGAGTGGGCCGTATGCCCAAGATCGAACGCTACCTGTTGAACCTTGCCGGCGAGTTTCGGGTCTGCAGCGAACTCAACAAGCGCGGCGTCTTCGCAACCGTCACGTACGGCAATCGGAAAGGTGTCGATGTCCTCGCAATCGACGAGAAAAGCGGCAAGAGCCTGAAGATAGAAGTCAAGACTAGCCAGCGACCCAGGTTCGTCACGAGCATTTCACAGAAGAAAATCGCCGCGGAGACCGCGCCCGACTATTGGGTGCTGTTTCTTCTGCAACCGAGAGCGCCAGAAACGTTTGTTGAGCGGTTCTTCGTCCTGACCCACAAGGAAATCTGCAGCGTACAGCGCAAACGCAATCAGAAATATGCGCGACGATATAAAGCTAAGCACGGATGCCCGCCGGATTTCTCAAAGGGCGTGGACAACGTATTACTAGATGACGTCCTCGACTTCGAAAACGCTTGGAACGAAATAGTCAACGCCTTCTAGCAATTGAAGAACTCTCTTGATCGGCAGGGCACATCGACGATTCGTAGGAGACCGACCGGTGAACTGCTCTTGCCGTTCCCTTTCCGATCAAGAGATGGGTGCCGTAAATCACCTGCCCTTGGCTTGACAAGCCTGCTCAGCTGATACCTCTCATCCAAGGAAACTCGAGTTGTCCATCCAATTCGATGTTGTGCTGCTCCATAATCAGTCGGACGTACGCGCGCATCAACGGGTTTGAAAACCGATAATACCCCTGGCGGACTCGCCCGACGATCTCTTGCTTATCCGGTCGAATAAGAGCACCGAGGGGGTTGCTAAGACTCTGCCTCGTCGGCCTAACTTCGGTCAGCAACCCGATATTATCCGCAATCTCTTGCTCTTGAACTTCTCGATCCTCTGAGTATGCAATCGCCCAGATAATGTTCTTAAACTTCTCAGTCTTACGCTTTATAGTAATGACAGCCGAATGATACGTCTCGCTCAACTCTGCTTCACCGGTCTTAATCGCCCTGCGAAGCGCTTTTGCGTACTCGGTTTCCGAAACGACAATTCGAGCATTGGGGTTTCCCTCGAGAACTTGTCCGGCCTCCTCCCCAGCATACCTACACAACAAATGCGTGTAAAACGGAAAACCGTCTGAAAGGGCAATCATGCGCCGTCGAATCGGCTCTGAGAATACAATCCCGGTTGAATCCGATCCTTCCTCGATAATCTCATTGAGCTCCGAGTCGGTCATGCGATCCAATCTGACTGTCGCGAGGCAACGAGTTAGCGACTTGTGTTCGCCGATCAATTCGTTTAGTGTCTCCGCCACTCCGACAACGATAATCTTTGTAGCGCTGGCGGCGTCGGAGAAAATCTTCAGCGTTTCAGCGAGCCTAGTGCGTGTAGGCTTATCAATTACGCGATCGAACTCGTCGATGATTAGAAGGCCAGAGGTTTCCGCGAAAACGCGAAGAAGCATTTGCGGACTAATCAGAGAGGCTGGCGAAATCGCACGTTCCGTTGATTTTTCCGTTCGCTCTCGTCCCAACGAGGCCCCGTGTACGCCGACTGAACGACGCTTCGATGTCCCACGTTCGGTCGTAGCTGGAACATGACCTGCGCCCGCTGCAAGTAGAAAGTGCCCGAAAATTTGCTCATATGTACTGTCAGCCGTGCACCGTGCAAGGTAGGTGTTGGTATCGTCGAACCCGGCAAAAAAATAGGCAAGGACGGCCAGCGAAGTCTTCCCTACTCCACGTTCGCCGTAAATTGCGACCTGACGTCCCGTCGTTTGCAATTCGCTCCGAAGAAGCCGAACGTCCTCGCTATGCCCGCAGAAGAAATCCGGTAGATCGATCGGGGCAAAAGGTCGAAACGCTTGGTCTAGTCGAGCACGGAACTCGACATAAGCCTTCCGACCATTACCAGCGGGGTTCTCTGCCACGTTTACGATATCCGCCCTAGCCCATATGCCTAATCACCGCTTCACCGAACTCGCTGCACTTGAGCAGCTTAGCATCAACACCCTCCGCACGCATCAGGCGCTCGAAATCGTAGGTCACTTCTTTCGCGCTGATCGCCCGGCCGATGCCTGTGATAATCAGGTCGGCCGCTTCCGTCCAGCCCATGTACCGCAGCATCATTTCGCCGGAGAGGATGATGCTGCCGGGGTTGACTTTGTCCTGATCGGCGTATTTCGGAGCCGTGCCGTGGGTGGCCTCGAAGATGGCGTGGCCGGTGTCATAGTTGATGTTGCCGCCGGGCGCGATGCCGATACCGCCGACCTGGGCGGCCAGCGCGTCGGAAAGGTAGTCGCCGTTGAGGTTCAGCGTGGCAATGACGTCGAACTCCTTGGGCCGGGTCAGCACCTGCTGGAGCGCGATATCCGCGATGGCGTCCTTGACGAGTATCTTCCCCGCGGCAAGCGCCGATTCCTGCTCCGCGTTGGCCGCCTCCTCACCTTTTTCCTTCTTGGTGACTTCCCAACGCGACCAGGAATAGGTCTTGTCGGCGAATTCCTCGTCGGCCAGTTCGTATCCCCAATCGCGGAAGGCACCTTCGGTGAACTTCATAATGTTGCCCTTGTGGACGAAGGTGACGCTCTTTCGATTGTTGGCCACGGCATAGTTGATCGCCGCCGTGATGAGCCGCTTGCTGCCTTCGCTGGAGACGGGCTTGATGCCGATGCCGCTGGTTTCGGGGAAACGGATGTTCTTGACACCCATGGCGTCCTGCAGGAAGGCGATGACTTTCTTGACCTCCGGCGTGCCCGCCTGCCATTCGACACCGGCGTAGATATCTTCGGTGTTCTCGCGGAAGATCACCATGTCCACCAACTCCGGGCGTTTCACCGGAGAGGGCACGCCCTGGAAGTAGCGTACCGGACGGAGACAGACGTACAGGTCGAGCTTCTGTCGCAAGGCGACGTTCAGCGAACGGATGCCGCCGCCGATCGGCGTGGTCAGCGGCCCTTTGATGCCAATCAAAAAGGTGCGGAACGCCTCGACCGTATCGTCCGGCAGCCAGGTGCCGTATTTGTCGTACGACTTCTGACCAGCGTAGACCTCGAACCACTGTAACTTCCGCTCGCCGCCGTAGGCCTTCTCGACGGCCGCGTCGAACACGCGGACGGCCGCCCGCCGGATATCGGGCCCGGTGCCGTCGCCCTCGATGAACGGGATAATCGGCTCGTCGGGAACGTTAAGTCCCTTCGGTGTCATGGTGATCGACGAACCCTTCGTCGGTGGATCGAGATTGTCGAACATGCGGCTAAGACCTCTTTTCTTCGAGTGAGTCGGAATCAAACGCCCCGAGCGATGCCACCCCATGGACGACTCGACGCGCTCGGCGTGCTTACAAAAGCAAAGACCGACATCATACGGTTCCGGGCACTCACGTCAACGAAATGGTCGGGTGGGGCATGCCGGAGCCGTCATGCGGCGGCATGAAGCGGCGGGGCTTGACAAGAATACCGCTTTATACTGTCGGTCGGGCGCCGTCAATTGGCAACGTGCAAGAAGCGTTTCGTTCGCTCGAAGCCCTGTCCTTCGAGCATGTCTCGTTGCAGCCGGAGATGACATCAAGCTCAAAGGGCCATCCCATTTTTCCCGGACTAACCGAAATTCGCGCCCTCGCCGCTGCCGGTGTTTGCGTTTCCAACCGGACATGCGGTACCATCGCCCAGGTAGGTTCCGCCGAGGTTGTCGCAACATTCCGAGAGCGTGTCGAGGCAATCGCCAGGCAACTCGCAGGCGCCTTCGCCTTCCTCACGATCCGGTAGGCCGTTGGCGTTGCAGTCCGGCAGGCACTCAAACAATAATAAGCAGTCGGCCGTGCATAACCACGTCTCAGTGGAGGGGTCACAGAAGCAGAAACCGGGAATGCATTCGGTGAATAGGCAGGCCGTACCTGGGCCGCAATCCGCGGTATCCGGGTCGCACGCCAACGCCGGATCCGGCCCGGCGTCCAACAACGGATTCTCGCCCTCGCATTCCGCAGGAAGAAGAAATGGGCATCCCGTCACCAGACCGAGCGACGCGACCACCAGGATCCACGTCGGAGCCATCAGCGGCGCATCGTTGCCAAACGAGTGCGTTTGAAAGCGTTTCATGGTCTAGAGCATTTCTCTTTTATATGTTCCGATTGTGCCGATGATTCTTCTGCCAGGATGGCGGGAGAACCAAGGCATGAAGCCGTATTCGATGGATT
>JADFIX010000427.1:4413-4793 GCA_022566435.1 Planctomycetota bacterium | reverse complement strand
TCAATCCATCGCCCCAGCCGCTCCGCGTAGTCTGTAAGCTGCGCGGCATAATGCGCTAAAATCGCACCTCGTCGCCGCATTTCGTCAACCAGCAGTTGTACGTGTTCGCGTTGACGCACGAGTTCGCCGCGCAGATTCGCAAAGTAGTCGAGCACGACACGTTCCGCCCGCTCGCCAACCGAATTCCGAGCCTCGGTGAGCCATTCATCCGGATTGGGAAGGGATGATACAAAGTCGCTCAGCTTGAGAACCAGGGTTCGGATGTCGCGATCATCCGAAAGACCGTACGCGTCGACCAGTTCGACAAATGATCTCGAAAGATCATCGCCGGTTTCTGTCGCGCCGGTCGGCTGCGATGGATCAACCGGGCCGAGCGGTTC
>JADFIX010000427.1:0-4403 GCA_022566435.1 Planctomycetota bacterium | reverse complement strand
CAGTGCGGCTTCATGTTCATCCATCAGGGCGGCGCCGGGGTCGATGTCCAACTCGCTGAACCACCCACGGATGATCCGCTGGCAAAAGGCGTGCACCGTGGAAATGGCCGCGACATCGGCAAGCGCGACCTGCTCGCGAAGACGGGCGTCTTCCGGGTCCTGTGAAGCCCGTTCACGCATCGCCTCCACGATGCGACTACGCATTTCGGCGGCCGCCGCTTCGGTGAACGTGACCACAAGCAGCTCGTCGACATTGCAGCGCTTGTCGCCAGGGGCGTCGCAAACCAGGTAGGCGCATCGCGCGGCCAGGACCGCGGTTTTACCGGAACCCGCCGCTGCCGACACAATCACGCTGCTGCCGCATGCCGTTACCGCTTGTTGCTGCTGAGGTGTAAACGTGATTTGGGTCATGAGTGGCGACATTATAGCCCCTTTTCACTTTTGGGGCACGAGGTTCGAAAGAGAAGGTCCCAGAACTACGCCTGCAAATATGCGGAAGTTTTTTCTAAAGAAAAACGTCTTACCGTTCCTCGGTCGTATCGTACATTCGTGTTTGGAGGGGACGAAGCAAGGTTGATCACGGGATGCGGTCGTGCCGAGCTGCTAGGCAGCATCCGGAGGGGGAAGGCTGCGGCCGCATTCCTGTGATCACCACCACGTAGGGGAGCCGCCGACCGGGGGGGTCGGCGCGAGGGGATCAAAGCCAACCAACGGGGGGGATCGTTGTGTTCGTCCGAATGAAGCAAATTAGCGCCTTTGCGCGCCGGTGGATCGTGTTCACGCTATGTGCCACTTGTGGTTGCGGTGGCTTTACTCTTCCGGATTTCAGCCCGCCGCGATCCACGCTGGGTTCCGAAATCATCGCGGCCGGGGCCCAAAGCCCTTTCTTTGAAGCCGGACCAAACAATTTTCTACAATCCGCTGAACTGGTGGACGTCAGCGAACAGCCTCGGATGATTCACGGGCGTATCACGGGGTCGCAGGATGTCGACGTCTTCGATCTCGGTCCGGTGCGGCCGGGAGACCGCATCGTCGTCGAAATGACGCCCGATGGGGCGCTCGACGGTGCCATTGCATTGCTGGACGATACCGGCGCCGTCCTGCTGATTAACGACCACCGTAATGTTTATCTTGGTCGGTCGCAGCCCTTCGTGGATGTGGTGATTCGCCGACCGGGCGATGCGTGCTACGTCGTCGCGGCGGCGACGCCGAGTTATAGCGCTTCAGGCGACTACACACTCTTGGCCTACAAGACGACCGTCACCATACCGTCACCGCGAACCGACTCCGTTCTCTTGGTATTCAGTGGTGGCAACAGCGTCGTCATCGGTGGTCGCGCTCCGGTCAATGTAAGTTCCTTTGACGCCGATGATATTGATTGGAAGTTCAGGGGGCAGACGGACGCCATGGTTCGGCAAATCGTGTCCAAAGTTCGTGCCGATTATGCGGGAATCGATATCGCCATTCTGTCCACGAGCGAAGGGGCTCGATTCGAAAGCTCGATGTCCCGGCTCTTTTTCGGCACGTTCGATGCGGCGTTGCTCGGTGTGGCGGAGGGCGTTGACGAATTCAATGGCACCCGCTCGCAAGAGGCGATCGTCTTCACCGATACCTTTGAGGTATTCATGCGCATCCAACCGACGGTCACCGAAATGGGTCAGGCGATCGCCAACGTCGCCAGCCACGAGATCGGTCACTTGATGGGCTTGGTACACACCGAGGATGTACGCGGTTTGATGGATGTCACCGCGAGCCTGAACCAGCTCTTGAAAGATCAGGCGTTTCGCCGATCCGCTTTGTATACGGAAGTGTTTCCCATCGGCGCCCAAGACGCCCTCCAGCTCCTATTGGATTCACTCGGGGGCGACTTGCTGCTGACGGTGAGTAACTACGTGGACGGAAGCCTGGCCAAGGACTACGAAGCGGTGCCGGACGGTCCGTCCGCACGATCTCAATTTTACTTGAGCTCCTGCGGATTGGAGGCGGAGTAGCGCGAATTGACCCCAATTGACGAACGTGAGCCGGTGCATAGAAAAAAGGCGACGGAACCAAGGGTTGATCGGACCTTGAGAATGACGATAGGATACCGGAGAGAATTAGGCCGAGCAAAGTACCGCTACGGAACGTGGGCGGCGTGAGGTCAGGTAGAAGTCGAGACCGGTTGACATGTCCAAGCAGAGGCGATGTGGCATTGGATACGCCCGGGCTGTGCGAGGCGTGTGTGGAGCGCTCGTTTTGTTGAGTTCGTGGGGCTGTGGCGTCACGATCGATGCGGGCGGTGGGAGCGGAACCACCGACGGGAATCGCGATATGGCACTTTCCAGTCCGTTTGGGAAGACGTCGGGTGAGCCGAACGGTTCGTTCGACGATCCGATTGTGGCCGTTTTTGATGCATCGGGTGTCGCCCGATTGCAGGGAACGGTTTCCGTTCCGGGCGATTTGGATGTGTTTTACTTAGGGCGACTGGACGCCGGCGATCAAATCGTGGTGGATGTTGCGACCTCTGGCTCGGTGCTGGATTCATCGGTGGCGCTGTTTGATGAACTGGGTCGGCTGTTGTACGCCAATGATGATCGGGGTGGCGCGCCGAACCGGTTTCTTGACTCTTTGATCGACTTTACGGTGCGGCGGGCGTCCGACGAATATTTCCTGGTTGTGACAAGTGCGTCGTTTGCGGATTCGGGCGATCGTACGGGTTCCTACATCGTGGATATCACAGTGACATCCGGTTTTGACGTACCGCCGCCGACGCCGCAGATTCTCTTGCTGAATTTCGAAGGCGGTAGGATTACGGTGCCGGAACTAGGCCCCATCACGCTTGCCCCGTTCGACGCCGGGAGTATCCGCGATCCGGGTTCGCTGTTCGCACCCTACGACGGACAGACACAGGTGCTTAAAGATTCAATCCGGCAGACGGTGGAGCAGAACTTCGAGCGTTTTCGCGTCGAGATCATCACCAGTGACGATCCGTTACCGGTGGGGACCGAGTATTCGACCGTTCACTTCGGCGGATTCCATTTAATGGCGTTCGGTGAGGCCCAAGCAGTCGATATCTACAACGCCGATTTCTGCGATGACGCGATTATCTATGCAGAGAGCTTCGTGCCGAGGGTGTTCAGTACTCTGCCAAGCACGCAGGCGTTGGGCGTCGCCATCGGCAACGTGGCATCGCATGAGGCGGGGCATTTGCTCGGACTGAATCATGTGAATGACGACCAGGCACTCATGGACGATCGCTCCTCGGCCGACGTGTTTCTGTTGGATCAGGAATTCAAGAATTCGCCGTTGTCGGGTGATATTATGGTCATCGGGACACAGGACGCCGTTTTGCTGCTCGATGAAACGGTTGGGCCGTTTCCGTTCTAAAAGGGACGGGATTAGCGTCAGGCGAGCCCGGTAGCGCGAACGACCGCGCGATCCGGCAAGAGAAGAGAGACGGGTTTTGGCCGGTAGGGGTACCGGACCTTCTCGATGCCGCACGGGGATGCGGCTGATTCCGACTGCACAATCTGGATGTCTCACGAGATGGCACCACGTTTCGACACGCGGTGGGATCGGTGTGCGCATCCGCAAATGACCAGTCCGCGAGAACAAGCGGAGATCACGAGGACCCGTGATTCACTGGGGAGAGGAAGATCGATGGCACCGCGGTACGTTTTGTGTCCTTGCTGTGAGTTTCCGACGGTCGTTCGAGGGTTTGAATTGGATTTCCCCAGGCACTGCCGTCAGTGCAAGAAGGCTTTTACGCCGGGAAACGTCGCCGAATCGTCCGACACCGTGCGGCAGAGTGACGCGCCCACGACCCGTCCGAGTAAGCGACGACGAGCCCTCATCTTTCGTGCGCTTTTTCGCCAGCGACCGCACGGCGCTGTGTAAGCGGCGCTGACAGTCGGGCGTCCACTGAACTCTTCGTCGTCTGCCGACGAATGCATCCCACCCGTTCGGATCACTTTGCCGAATTTGCTCGCCCGGTGGCTCGCCTTTTGCCGGGTCGCGCGACATACTGGGACCGATGTCCGGTGGTCACGGTTGAGCATGCGTCATGTTGATCGGTTACAATACCAATGGATTCGCCCACCATCGTCTCCGCGATGCACTGAACGTCATTCGGGAAATCGGCTACCAGAGTGTCGCCTTGACGGTGGAATCCGACATTCTCGATCCGCCCGATCATAAAGGCGTGGAAAGAGCGGTGCGCACGGTCAAGCCGCTATTGGAAGATCTAGGCCTTCGCGTGACGATCGAAACCGGTGCACGGTTCATTCTCGATCCCCGTCGAAAGCACCAACCGACTCTGATCAGCGGGCAAGTGGTCGATCGGCAGCGCCGGATGGACTTTTTGAAGGCCGCGGTGGATTTCGCCGCCGCGCTCTCGGCCGACTCGGTTTCACTTTGGTCGGGCG
>JADFIX010000426.1 GCA_022566435.1 Planctomycetota bacterium | reverse complement strand
ATGTGATGCGCACGATCGAGATGGGCGATTTTGCCCTGGAGCTGATCGACTTCGCCCCGCCGCGTCCGCACCCGCTGCCAAAATCGCGACGCCGAATCGCTCGTGCCCCTGGGTCCAGAGCTGCTGACCATCGGCCAGCGAAATAAATGCCTTGGGCGAGGCTTTGTAGCGATCCCAATATTCCTCGTCCTCGTCCTGCACGAGGTCGAGATTCATGGGGAACGGTGGGTCCCAATCGGCCAGATTGCGGGTGTCGGTCACACCCTCAAATTCGGGCGTGAACCCCGGATCGGCGGCCAGATCGTTCATCAGCACAACAGCACGAAGATCGAACTTGTGCCGCCGCGTTTCCAATTCACCGAACGCGCCGGTCACGTAGTAGCTGACGGATATACGGTCGCCCACGGCCGCGCCGAGTCGCTCAGCGGCCCATTCATTCAAGAGGATCTCGCCTAGAGCGGGCACTGGACAAAGCAGATTGCCGACGCATGTCAGGGATGCCTTGCCTACTAGCGTGGTATCGATTGCCGTGATGGTCGAATAGGGAATCAACCGGGCGTTGCGACTTCCGTCTTGCTCTTTGTCGATGGCAATCTCATTGGCGAGATAGGTCAACATGGACGAGGCCGTTCCGCCGACCTTTGCCGCGGCGTGCAGAGCGGCTTGTTCCACGCTCGGCGGTAGCATCATGCTATCGCTCTCGAGCGAGAGGTACCCGCGTTCGACGTCCTGCCGGATACGCAGACCGATGTCATTTGGAGCGAGGTGCGCTTTGATTCGCTTTTCTACCCAAGAGGCGACCTCGCCGGCTTCGTCGTCGCCCTCGGGGCCGGACGACACGAGGATGGTGTTGACTCGATCGCGCTGCTTCAAGGTGCGTTGCAGTATTTGCAACGGAACCCAAACGTTGTGCGAACGCCCCTGCCGTGGGGTGAGGCTGAACGCCCCCAAGCCTTCCGCGGGAATCACTTGCGCTACCTTCAGCCGGAGCGTCGCTTGCGTGTCATCACGCCGCCCCAGCAAGGTCTCCGTCGACACCGCGTCGGATTTTCCCATCCGCAACACCACGTCGTCGCCGACCTGAACGCCAAGCTGGTCGGCCAGCGGTTGGTTGAGAACGACAGCGCGGCCCTTCGGCATGCGCTGCGCGGCAAGCGCCTCGCGATTCGCGAGCGACCAGAATCGATCGTCGGTGCCGAGTATCGTGATTCGATCGGATCGGGCACCGCTCTGCGGATTGGACGCCCCGCCGGCGACAATGATCGCCGGGACGGCAGCCGTGAATTTGACTTGAAACGCTTCGTCCTCATTGACCGCTTCGACAAGCGACTGCGTGACGAACCGGTGCCCATGGAGGGCGTAGTCGATGCGGCCAAGCGGTTCGACGGCGCGATCGAGAAGACTTCCGCGCATCGAGTCGCCGACGAGAAGGGCGCCGGTTAGTGTGGCGGTCGCCACCACCACCCCAAGCCCCGTGGCGACGTGCGATCGCCAATGAAAGCCAAGACTTCGCCGAAGATAATCGATTCGCCGCACGTTAGTAACCTGTTTCACTAGTCCTATGACTACCTGAGCCGCGGGCTTTAGCCCGCGCGGCGTCCCCGGATTCGACCATCACACGGGCATTCGCAGCACCGCGCAAGCTGAAGCATGCGGCTCTGAAATAGTGACAAAGATCGCACGGTTTATTAAACACGTCACTAGAATTCCTCGGCCGCGACAAGCGTGCCGTCCTCGACGCGGTAAACACGCTCGAACCGGCGGGCCAACTCCGGGCTGTGGGTCACCACGATCAGCGTCGTCCCTTCCTCTCGGTGTATCTCGCTGAGCAGCGTGCCCACCTTGTCGGCGGTAGCGCGGTCGAGATTCCCCGTGGGCTCGTCCGCCAAGAGCAGCGCCGGCCGATTGATGAGCGCCCGGGCGATGGCCACACGCTGCCGCTCGCCGCCGGATAGCTCGGCCGGTCGATGGTCCAGCCGATCGGCAAGTCCCACGCGATCGAGCAGTTTCTTGGCACGCCTCGTTCCGTCATCATGGCCGGGCGATGCCAAGGTCGGCAGTAAGACATTTTCCAGCACGCTGCACTGCGGCAGCAAGTGGTGCTCTTGAAAGACGAAACCGATCCGTTGATTGCGAAACTGCGCCAGGTCCTTCTCTGAGAGCTCGAAAGGGTTTCGTTGGTCAATCATCAGGCGACCCTTGGTCGGAGCTTCGAGCGTACCCAAAATGTTGAGAAGCGTGCTCTTTCCCGAACCGGACGGGCCCATGATGGCCGCGGCTTGCCCGGTATCCAGCGAGAACGACACGCCGCGAAGCACATCAAGCGGACCACTTCGCGTCGGGAATTGTTTTTCAATCGATTCGACTTGAAGCAACGGAGGCATTGGGTTACGTCCTCGCAGATCCTTTGGTTTCGTCATATTCGGCCAACACACGATGGTACAGAGACAACGTGCTGTCGGCCATGACATCGTCGGTGAACTTCTCTTGAACCGCTTCTTTGCCCGCTAAGCCAAGTTCGTTCCTGCGTTTTGAATCGTCCATGAGCGATGCGAGCGCCCGAGCCAGTCCATCCGGCTGATCGGGATCGAAAAGCACGCCGCCGCCGGTAGACTCGATCAACTCCGGGAACGATCCGTGATTCGGCTGTACGACCGGCACGCCGGCGGCCATCGCTTCCAGCACGAAGAGTCCCTTGGCCTCCGGGTAAGTGGTCGGTACGGACAACACATGGATCGACCGGAGGAAATCAATTTTTGCATCGTGGGACACCTCGCCGACAAGATCGACAAACTCCTCCAGTCCGCTGCTCCGAATATCGTCCGTCACCGTAGAGAAGTAATCCCGGTCGGCCTCGCCGAGAAACCCGGCAACTCGAAGCCGGCAATCTCTTCCGTCCTTCCGCATCTTGGTGAAGGAATCGCACAATCTAGCCAGCCCCTTTTCGGGGCAAATTCGCGCCAGATAGCCGATCACGAAGGGCGAATCCGAGACGCCAGGCGCCTCGTCGAAGTCGCCTACGTGAATCCCCATCGGCACAAAGTGCACCCGCGCCGCGTCCAAGCCGAAATGTTGGGCGGCATGATCCCCGTAGTATGCGGTCGGGGCGACGAACGCGTCGATGTGAACCGCACCCACGCGAATCAAGTCGAGAGACTCTGCTCGAAACGGTTCCTCGAGCGCGTCCAGAAAAATGTCCTCTCCCGCCAGGGTGCAGACGATCGGTACGCCCAGTTCTCGTTTCAACTCTTCGGCCACGCCTGCGAACATCAGGTTCGGCAGGTGAATCAGCGCCGGTTCGATCCGCCGCAGTCCCTCAATAAGGCGTGTCACTTCCTTACGTTGGGCGCCGTGTTCGCCCCTGAGCACGGAGACGGTTAGGTCGCCGAGCGACTCCGGCCGGGTCTTCGTCGCCATTTTGCCGAGACTTCGCAGCAGCGCCGGGGCATCCAGCAGTCGGTCCAGAAATCGCGGCGTGTGACGAAACAGCGCGGATTTCTGCTGCAAATAGACATTCACGCCCCCGAAGTAGATCGGATGATTGCTGTTGTCGGGCTCGTCGGTCCGCAACGGCGTGTAGAGCGGGAGGACCGCGACGTCATGGCCGCGTTCTATCAGCTTGCCGGCCAGCCGATTATCGCGCATGCAGCTACCGCAATACATCCCCCCCGCACCGGCGATGAGATAGGCGATTTTCATATCGAATCGATCCGTCACACGTCGCCGCCAGTGTAGCATCCGCGCGATCGTTGGCCAGCGCGGCAGGATGTCGAACGCTCCGTCGGGATACGGCAACCTGAACCGAGCCCAGAGCGCAAGCGACGGGTTCCCCGAATTACGAGGTTACTACCCCGCGCTTGCGTTTGGGGCTCGGATCGATGGCGCGCAAAAGCGTCAAGCTTCCTCGGCGACATCTTTTTACATGCCTGCGAATCACGAATCCAGCGCCTTCTGCACTATACTCATGGCGGGGCGATGGTGTATCATCCATGCGCCGTCTGGGATACTCGAACGGCGGTCGCCCGCGCATTCATCGAACGGGCGTGCCGGGAAGCGGGCTACGAGCCCCCGGTCATCTGTACGCCCGAGGAGCTCACGAATGACCACGAAGACTGATGAGATTGTGGAGGAGATTCGCCGACATCGGGAGGCGCATGCCGCATCCCTGAACTACGACCTGAAACGAATCACTCGGGATCTTCAACAGCAGGAGCGGCAGTCCAAGCGGAACATTGTCACGCGACCTCCCCGGCCACCCATGCCAGTTCGAGGGCCATCCTAGCAGAAGAAAAGGGGCAGAAGAAAAGGGGACATTCTACTTTTGTTGACGGTTGGCTGGAAAGGACGCACGCGATTGGAGAAGAAAAAGTAGAATGTCCCCTTTTCCCTTTTCCGCTTATTTTGCTTGATTCCTCTGCCCCGAACCCAGGCGTCCTTGGCTACATCCGGGCCGAGACTTTCGTTTGCAATGGATTCTTTATATGGAACCGGCTGCGCGAGGTTATGTCCAAATTCATTACCGGAATCGACGCGCACATCGCAATGGCAAATAATGCGTCGTCATTTTCAGTGACCATTAAACCAGCACTTGGTTCGATTGTCCCAGAACGAAAACCACGTAACCCCTAACAATCGCGATCTAACAAATCGATGAACGGCGCTGATTCGTCTTTCAATTTTGTTAGCGTAGATCGTTGGGTGTGTGCTATTTTTAGTTGAAATTTGAGACGAACGGCCCCATGAATGACGGTGGTTTTTGAGAAATCCATCAAACAAGGAGCCGTGTCATGAAGAGTGTC
>JADFIX010000425.1 GCA_022566435.1 Planctomycetota bacterium | reverse complement strand
TGGATGCTCCAAGCCTCTCATTTGTATTCCAGCAAGGCTTGAAAATATTTGTTCGCATGAAGGGAAGGTGAAGGTGTGTCTGCGTCTTCGGACAAACGCGTACGCGTACTCATCCTCGGCGCCGCCGGTAGGGATTTCCACGACTTCAACGTGTTCTGGCGAAACCACGCGCGATACGACGTCGTCGCATTCACCGCCGCCCAGATTCCCGACATTGTGGGGAGAACCTATCCGCGGCAGCTTGCAGGCCCGCGATACCCCAAAGGCATCCCCATTCGGGACGAAAGTGAACTTGCCGACTTGATCAAAAAGCACAAGGTTGACCAGGTCGCGATGGCCTATTCCGATCTGCCACACGTGGAGGTCATGCACAAGGCGGCCATCGTCAACGCGGCCGGCGCGGATTTCCGAATCATGGGCTGCGGCAACACGATGATCAAGTCCCGCAAGCCGGTCATCGCCGTGTGCGCCGTGCGCACCGGCTGCGGCAAGAGCCAAACCTCGCGAGCGGTGACCGGCATATTGAAGGCCATGGGCAAACGGGTAGCGGCCATTCGCCATCCCATGCCCTACGGCGATCTCACCAAGCAGATTTGCCAACGGTTCGCCACGCTCTCCGATCTCGACAAGCACGATTGCACGATCGAAGAACGTGAAGAATACGAGCCCCACATTTCGGCGGGCAACGTGGTCTTCGCGGGCGTCGATTACGGGCGAATTCTCAAGCAAGCGGAAAAAGAGGCGGACGTCATACTCTGGGACGGCGGCAACAACGACTTGGCCTTCTACAAGCCCGATCTCTACATCGTCGTCGCCGATCCCCATCGTCCGGGTCACGAGCTTCGCTACTATCCCGGCGAGACCAACGCACGTCTCGCGGACGTCGTGGTGGTCAACAAGGTGGATACCGCCGACGCCGCGGCGATCAAGGAAGTTGTCGCTAATATCAAGTCGGTCAACCCCGGTGCCAAGATCATCAAGGCCCAATCGCCGGTCTCGGTCGATCATCCCAGGGCCGTCAAGGGCAAGCGGGTGCTCGTGGTCGAAGACGGCCCGACCTTGACGCATGGTGAGATGACCTTCGGCGCGGGCCATGTGGCCGCCCGAAAGTATGGTGCCAAGAAGATCGTCGATCCGCGGCCCTATGCGGTGGGGTCGATCAAGGCCACCTACAAGAAGTACGACCACATGACCGAGATTCTGCCGGCGATGGGATACGGGCAGAAACAGATGAAGGAACTCGAACGCACGATCAACGCGGTGAAGTGCGATCTGGTCTTGGTGGGTACGCCCATCGACCTGGCCAGGATGATGAAGATCAACAAACCGACGATGCGGGTTCGATACGACCTCGGTACGGCGGCGATCAATGCCCTGCGAACCGAAATCGCCAAGGTCATCAAGTAGGCGTGCGGCCCGATCGAATGCCATGACTACTGCCCAGCCTCAATCGGATCATAGTGCCAAGCTCATGTCGGGCGTCGCGCTCGCCAAACGCGTGCGCGACGAGGCCGCGGCGGAGGTCAAGCGTATTCAAGAGGCAACGGGCGTGACGCCGTGCCTGGCGACGGTTCTCGTGGGCGACGACGCGGCCTCGGTCATCTATACGCAAATGAAGCGCAAGCGGTGCGTCGAAATCGGGATGCTGCCGAAGCGCATCGAATTGCCGCGGGAGTCGACGACGCAGCAGTTGGTCGGCGAAGTCGAGCGGCTCGCCGCCGACCCGAATGTCCACGGTATACTCGTGCAACATCCGGTGCCCGCGCCGATCGACAAGCGTGCCGTCTTCGAGGCCATCCCGGTAGAGAAAGACGTAGACGGGGTGACGTCGGCCACGTTGGGGCGGGTGATTCTCGGGCTGCCGGCGTTGGCTTCGTGCACGCCGGCGGGCATCATGCGACTGTTAGACGAGTACAAGGTTCTGCTGGTCGGTGCTCACGCTGTGGTCATTGGTCGGAGCCCGATTCTAGGCCGGCCAATGGCGTCCATGCTGATCAACGCCCACGCCACGGTCACGCTCTGTCATTCGCACACGCGCAACCTGGCCAAAATCATCGGCGACGCGGACATTCTGATCGCCGCGGTGGGCAAACCGCGTTTCGTGCAGGGCGATTGGATCAAGAAGGCCTCGGTCATTGTGGACGCCGGCTATAACAAAGGCAACGTCGGCGACGTGGACTTCGATCAAGCGATCGAACGGGCGTCGCTCATCACCCCCGTTCCCGGCGGCGTCGGTCCCATGACCATCGCCACCCTGATGGCCCAGACCGCCCATGCAGCGGCGCTGCAATTGGGCGTGTCGGCGTAGCGATCCATCGCCGTTACCGCAACAGGCATGAATCGAATCGGTAAGGGTGCCATTGCTCAGGCAGTGTCGGGCTCCGCCAAAATACGGCAGGCAGGTCTATGCGACATATCATTCTGCTTCCCGGCATGGACGGAACCGGACAACTGTTTGAATCGCTTGAGGCAGCCCTTGCGCCTCGGTTCGTCACGCATGTCGTCTCTTATCCACCGGACGAGAAACTCAACTACCGGCAGTTGATGCCCTACGTGCGGCGGGCGGTCCCACCCTCTGAGCCATACATCGTCGTGGCCGAGTCCTTTTCCGGGCCTCTTGCGATCGAACATGCGTCGGCCCGACCGGCTAACCTCCTGGGTCTGGTGCTATGTGCATCGTGCGTAGCGAAGCCGCTTCCGCTGGGTCTACGATGGCTACGAGTTTTGGCGCGCGAAAGCCCTTTTCGCCGTAGCGCACCGCTGTGGCTCACGCGGCACTTTCTCGTAGGAAGAGACTGCCCATCCGACCTGGGCGAATCTGTAAGAGCCGCGATGCAAGCCGTTCATCCCTCGGTTCTCGCGTATCGACTACGGCTCATTCTTGATTCCAACGTGCGTGACAAACTCCGATCGATCGAAGTTCCTGTGCTATATATCGCAGGAGCGCATGACCGTCTGATCGGCCGCCGCGGACTCGCGCAGATTTCGACCCTCCTACGCAGCGTCTCCACCGCCATTCTCGATGGGCCGCATCTACTTCTTCAGCGATTGCCGCACGCGTCAGCTCAGGAGATCTCGCGATTCATGGATCAGAAAGTGACTGCGTAGCGTGGACCTTGCCCGAAGCTTACCGATCCCCTCGGCGCGCGGCGAGCTACGGACTATATCGCAACGTCACGGACACGGTGTCGCGACGTTGTCGCGGCCCGGGTCGTCCGGGCGACCGAACGGAGAGCGCTGTGCTCGAAACGCGAGAATCACGTTCAAGAACGTCGTTCAGATCGGCGAGACGTCGATAACCTGCGCTTGTCGCGCGATTCATCCCGACTTCTGCAACTTTTCCGCTTCGTGCAGGATCGCTCGCCATGAGGCGCGGGAATGGATCAGCATGGGGAATATCTGCCGTACAACGCCTTCCTTATCGATCAAATACGCCGTCGTGCGATCGTACTGCTTGGTCGCCTTGCGATTCAGGTCGGCCACGATTTCGAACGATGGCGGGGTTTTGAACTTTCGCAGAAATTTGCCGTGCGATTTAAGATCGGTGTCTTCCTGGGCCACGGCGATCACCACGGTATCCAGCTTCTCGAACTCGTCATACATCTTTTGCAACTCGACCAGTTGCGTTCCACAGAACGGTCACCAGTGCGCTCGGTAGGTCGTTACGATTACCGACTTCTTGCCGCGGTATTTGGCCAAATCGACCTTCTTGCCGTCCGCTTTTGGGAGCTTGAACGGCGCCGCCTCATCGCCCAGTTGAAGCAACTTCTCCTTACCCCACGTCGACACACCGGATTCACCCACCTCGGCCTTCGCCCCGCCGGCCACTTTCAGATTCAATCGTCGCCGAACGAAAAACGCGTCGTCCCCCGATGTCGCGCCGACGTATGCCAGAATATTTAGACCGAAAGCGTCATTCGGACCCGGTTTCTTCTTTAGATCAAAACCAATTCGCGCCGGCAGCTCCGACAGCATCCGCTCGAAAGGCTCTCGCAAGTACTCGTTTCGAGCCAGTTCCCGATGCCCTTTCAACACCTTGCCTTTCAACACCACGCAAGACGGCACCTCGATTTGCAGCAGCGGCGCCGGAATACCCGCCACCGACGCTGAGTAGCCGTCCCGAAGCGAGATGTCGATGATCATCTCGTACGATTCGCCAACCACGAGCCGGTCGGCCGCGATTCGCGCTGAGACTTCCGCAAGATCGTCCGGCACGCCCACCGTCGCCAATACGATCATTCCCACCAGTATCTGGGTCATGGATAATCTCCATCCGCAGAGACACAGAACCTTCGAAACAACTTGCACCGCCACCGGCTACCTTTCCGGTGCCTCGGCAAACCTCTCTCCTTCAGCGACCGGCGACACGATTTGAATGCGAACGGGCGCCAACCCGCTTGCACCGCCATCCCCGGCGATCACCCCGAACCAGTAGGGTCCGACCAAAGTCGACGGAACCCTCAGCAAGATCGTGAATTCCCCATTCTTCTGCACGGGTGTCAATTCACACAGAACCGTTTCAAACGATTCCGGATCGACAAGCGCGCCGCACACGCGGCGGCGTCCGTCGAGGACCCGGCCGCGAAACCTGTACGCGGTTTCCGTCTCGAACAGAAATGCCGGAAGCTCGTCGCCCAGCAGTTCTATCTCGTTCATCTTCGTGTGGAGACCGTTCAGCTCATCCTTGAGTTCTGCCAGGAGGCCATGAACATAGGAAGGACTTACTGCTGGCTCTATCTCGGCAAGGTGTTCAGCCATTGGAGCCTCTACAATTATGACAGTGGCCGCAGGCAGGTAAGG
>JADFIX010000424.1 GCA_022566435.1 Planctomycetota bacterium | reverse complement strand
CCCGCCCCAACCCACGAGTGGCGAGAATCGCGGACACCACCGCCAGAAGTGGACGAGTGATATCCGCCGAATGAGATGTTCTACCCGCATGAACCAGTTCCGCCGTCGAAGCCAGCAGAACAACGATTGGACCAACGGCCCAGGTAGCGCGTCTCAGACGCTGCGCGAGCAATGAGAGTGTGACGGCCAACACGCCGTAGCACACGAGAATGGAAAGCGCTGACATGACGGCATCACAAGTGGATCCGTGCCACATGTGGAGAAACGGCATCCATTCGATTCGCAGCCCATCGAATGCCCAGGCGCCGAAGCCGTGCGGCCGGTAGGATTCAAAGAGAACGGCCAACGCCTGTCCGACCACCAGTGCGACAAGCAGCGTCGTGGGTAGTACCAACGATGGACGTCGCTTCCACAAGTTTCCCGTATGATCGACGATGAAGACGGCCGTCCACGCGCCGAGTATCGCACCGAGCGATCGCAAGAAAATATCGGACAGCTCGAAAACGTGGGAGACGGTGAAGAGCTGCATGCATTCGATGAGCCACACCAGGGCCATCGTGTGCGCGATCGCCTTGGTCAGTCCGGCAGTCGGAGTGCATGACGACCAGAGACAAGCGAACGCCCAAAGGTAGGCAAGCACGCCGAACCAACCCGCCGTCGCCATCTTGCCGACAAACGCGGCAAGCGTCGGGTCTGCCAGGCCCGCGATATGCCCAGGCGTGGCGTTCCAGTTCGCATTGAGAAACGATCGTTGAAGAGATTCCGTCGTCATCACGAAATCAAAGGGCGCAAGGTGAAAAAGAAAAATCGCCGCCGCCAGCAAGGACGCCAGCAGGGCATAAGGGTTCCGAACCCTTCGTCCGGCCAACCGTTTTCTAAGAAAAATCCAGGCCGATGGGAAAGCCGCACCCAAGACTGCGCCGAGCGCCGTCCCACAGGTATTGAGCAGGACGTCGCTCCATGAGGCGTAACGCGAATAGCTTTCGGTCTGCAAGACTTCGAGGCTCAGGCTCAGCGCCGACCCTAGCACCACCGACCAAAGGCAAGCTCTCAGGATTCCTAAATGCCCGTTCGCAAGACAGTGAATCGCAAGCCAGCCGAAGGGCAGATAGAGCAAGACGTTAGTGAAAAGATCGCCCGGACCACCGTACGACCAATGAAGACGGCCCACACGAGTAACGTCCGAAAACGTGATTGCCGCCGGATCGAAGTCGAAGGGGATGAGCGAACCGTAGGCAATCGCTAGCGCGGCCCCGGCGAGCCAGAGCCGGCGTCCATTCCATCCTCCGCGCTCGCTGCCGCTCACTGCGCCTGCTGAGGCGTTTTCCCCAGAAAATTCCGTGATCAAACGTGTTCCCCCCGCTCTAGTCGTTCCGCGCTTGTTTCCGCGCAGAACTGCCCCGCCCCCGGGGCCGCTGCCACTCTCCATTGGCATTTCCCGTAGACGACGGCGCGCGGCGGGTTCGCGAGGGGACTGCGGGTCGCCCGATTCGACACGGTCCGGTAGTATCGCTACGGGAAGTCGCGCGGTGGGCGCACGGCTTACGGTTTTGCAGTTTGACGGAACGTCGATGGCTTCCCGATGCGATTGACGATTTTTCCGGTTGTAGGGCTTCGTTTCGAGAAAGTGATCCGTAGTCGAGACGGTGTCTCGTACGGCGCCAAGGTTGGACACTGTGGAGGAATGACCGACAAATGAAAGCAGCCGTCATACACGAGTTCGGAGAGCCCGAGGTTTTTCGCTACGAGGACGTTACGACACCGGAACCAGCCGCAGGTGAAGTGTTGGTCAAAGTCGCGGCCTGCGGAGTCAACCACTACGACTTGTACCTGCGCATGGGGGCCGTCTTCACGGACCTCCAGTTCCCCCACATTCTGGGTGCCGATATTTCCGGAACGATTGCCGACGTCGGACCGGATGTCTCGGGCTGGTCGGAAGGAGATCGTGTCATCGTGGCGCCCGGCTATACGATCGATCCGGTGGATTGGGATGTGAGACCGGAAAACCGTGCGCCTAGTTTTGAAGTGACCGGCACGCACACGTGGGGTGGAAACGCGGATTATATTCGAATGCCCGCTCGATTCGTCCTGAGAGATGAAACGAAACTTCCGCCGGTCGAGGTCGCGGCGTTGCCGCTTTGCCTGATGACCGCGGTTCATGCGGTGGAAACGCTCGGCGAAGTAAAGAGCGGAACGCGCGTCCTCGTGCAGGCGGGCGCATCGGGTAGCGGAAATGCGTGTGTACAAGTCGCCCGGGCGCTCGGTGCGCGAGTCGCATCGACGGTCGGATCGGAGGCCAAGAGAGAAACGGCCGCCCAGGCGGGCGCCGAATTGGTGATCAACTACAATGTAGAGCCGTTCGCCGATGTCCTCCTCGACTGGACGGACGGCGTTGGCGTGGACGTGGTCATCGACAACGTCGGGGCAAGCGTTTTCGAGGACAATCTCAAGGCGCTACGTGTCGGCGGTATCTTCGTCAACTTCGGGCTCGTCGGCGGCATGAAGGCCACGATCAACTTCAAAGAGCTCTTCTTCCGCCAGCCTCAGTTGCGCGGATCCTTCATGGGGAGCATGGACGAGTTGAGGCGCGGGCTTGACATGCTGGCCACCGGCAAGGTCAAGGCCGTGATCGACAAGACGTTTGCCATGCAAGATATCGCGCAGGCTCATGCCTATATCGCGTCGCGTGCCGTGCGCGGCAAAGTCGTTTTGATTCCGTGACGAAAGATCGACGGATAGATGGGTATGATCGTTTATTGCTTCGACGATAACCGGAATCGCAGCGTGGCGCGTCCGGGACCACTGTTGTAAACATTTTCGCCGCCTCCTCCGGTCAGCTCCGTCCACCGGCCCCGGCGGGGCGATGGCACGTAGCCACGGGCAAAAGCCGGTGGAAAAGAGAAGTAGACAGTCCACCCACCCCGGAGTGGCGGCGGATTGGAGAACTCGTCCGATGGGACACACATACACCGCGATGCCGTTTTGTTTCGAGCGACGAACCTCCGTCGCCCCTCCGGGGCTAGTGTGTTTCCCGTGTCTTCGTTCCACGGGCTCACGCACTCGTTGTTCCGCACCAGTCGCTAGCCTGGATCTACGCCACGCGTGTGGTCACGCTTCGCCCCAACGGGGCAGCCACATGTCAGCCCAGGGCATCGCCCTGGGTTTGCGACTCACAAGACAAAAAAGCCCTGAAGGGGCGCAACAAACAATCAATTTCAAACGTGCCGTTCATCAAACTAAAAAACGATGGCGACTCGAGAATCTGGCTGTTGCGCCCTTTCAGGGCTCCGCCGTTCTTGCGTTCCGATCCCCAGGGCGTTGCCCTGGGCTGACATGTCGCTGCCCCTTTAGGGCGAACAACGATCGCACACGAGGCGTAGACCCTAGGGGATGTCGCGCGGCGTACGGTAGGGCAGGCGCCGTGCCCGGCAAAGTCGTTTTGATTCCGTGACGAAAGATCGACGGATAGATGGGTATGATCGTTTATTGCTTCGACGATGACCGGAAGTTCCCGCTCGTTGCCAGTTTGACGACTACCTGCCGGGATATCCGGCTCGAAATCGTCACCGATGCGACACAACGGAGTCTGCGTATTGTCACCTCCGGCGACGAATCGTCGGATGCCGAAGGTGCCATCGTGCTGGCGCTTCCCTTGAAGGGCGTAGATGGCGCGCCGGAGGGAATCGAGTTGGAAGTGACCGGTGACACTCGGCCTCTGCAAGTCTACATCGAAGGCAGCGATGTTGCCGGACAGGGTCTTATCTGGCGATTGTCAGGACTTGAAAGGGCCGGCCGGCATATTCTCCGGGCCTTGGCCGACAAGCCTTGCGATCGTTGGGATCAAGATGACGGCGATTCCCGCATGGCGGTCGCCCCACCGCTGACATTTCATCGACTTCGTTTGACGGTGTCGCATCCCCACATCGTCGACATCGAACTTCATGAATTGCGAGTGACCGGCAACGTCCATTTGGTACCATCGGGGCTGTCGGATTCGTAAGATACGCTCGATTTCTGATAGCCCGCCCGATTAGAGCAGTTCCCGTTTTCGTATACCGGGTCAAGTACCATGCGCAGCCCATCGAGCGGCGAGAAACCGCGCAGGCTGAAGCCTGCGGCTCGGAACACAGAAACGGGAAGTGCTCTAGAGTGTCGTCACGGCGCCGCCCTTCAATCCTTTCTTGACGCCAACGTCGTCTATGCCGGCATCTTCCAAGGCCCCATCGGTCGCCAAGATCCCGAAGTAGCCATGTGACAGCACGGCGACCCAACCGTAGGATCCGTCCGCCGGGTCCGGGGTACCGGGCGTGGGCTTCACCCGCACCGTGTCGAGGTCGTTTGTGGGGTTCGTCGGAAACGGTTTTCGCAAGTACGGACCGAATTGGAAGGTCGTACTGTATGACACGTTCGTGTTTCCATCGTCGTCCGAGTACATCGTGAGCTGTTTGATAAACCAATCTCCGCTCGGAGTCTTCGCAGACGGATCGTAGCCCGGATAGCTTCCATGTTCGGCGAAGTACATGTCGATGGCTTTGCGTACGCCGGCGAGCGTCGCTTGAAGCGCTGCCGAGTTGGCGCCCGTCGCAGCGCCCGATAATCGAGGGACGGCGATGGAGGCCAAGACGCCGATAATCGTGACGACGATCACGAGTTCGACGAGGCTGAACGCCCGCCGGCACCCGCCACGCGGCATGCGGACGTGTCGCGGCAAGCTGCGCGCGCATTTGTTGTGCGAGGAACACATGACGTCTTCATCTTACGATTCACTGAGCCCACTGTGGCGGATGACAAGAAAGCCGCGTGTCAGCGCTCTGCGCTGACA
>JADFIX010000423.1 GCA_022566435.1 Planctomycetota bacterium | reverse complement strand
GCCATGCGCTCGGTCACGCCCGACGACTGCCACGGATTCTTCACCGGATGCGGATATGACGGAACACATTAACGGGAAATGCTCTAGTTCCCCGGGTTTGTTGAGTCTCGGGGATCTATTGCTTTTCGTCCCAAAGGCAATCGTATGATGAGTCGGGCGACGTGATCAAATTGAGACCCCATCCCGGCGCGCCGGAACGGGCCACCTGTCTAACCGATGATGACGGGCGCGCCGCCGTGCCCCATCTGCCAACGGGCGGAAAACGCGGCAGACAATCTCAGGCCGCGGCGAACTTGGCCCGAGCCGCACGGCGGCCGAAGTAGACCTTACCGCCCACCAACAGCAGCAGGGCAAGCACGATCAGACTCCACCCTGAAGCGGTCGGGACTGACGTCCCGCTGAGAAGTGGAAAAATGTAAGTTACCCGACAAAGCGCGCTGAGAGACGTGCCATAATTGTCCGTCACGTAGAGATAATTGGTTTCGTAGGTTTCCCCGAAGAACTCATACTCCGTCGACGAATAGCGGCGGTTCACTTCGCCCTTCAGCGCCACGTTCAATGCGAAATGCGCTGCCGCAATCGCTTGGCTTTCGGGTACGTGTTGGTTGAGGTATTTCTTCTCATATTCCGACGCGAAGCCGCCGAGCGAAAGCAGAAGCTCGCGCGGGTTCTTACCGAGGTGTACGGTGCCGGGTGGACTGGCCTCAGCGTACCTGGCCTTTCGAACCAATTCGTGGCTGGTACCTGCTGCGTTGCACTTCGCTGTCGCGGCTGTCACCGCTGCGTTCGTCTATCTGAATTGAACGCTTAAACGGCAAACGGGCCGGGGGATGGGGGCTTCACGCCACAGCGGTAGACATCTTCGCCGCCTCCTCCGGTCAATTCCGTTCACCGGCCCCGGCGGGGCGCTTCCGCCAAGGGCTACCAACCGTTCGCCCCTTACGGGGCTGGGAGCGCATCCAAAATGGCTGGCAATCCTGCCTATCGGGGATCAAGAATCAAGTGCCGCCCCTGCCGGGACTTCACTTGGTGGTGGGCATCCTACCCGCGGTTGAAACGGTTGAAACCGCGGGCTACAAACCCTTCGCCGCTCCGCGGCTGCATCACGAGATCCGCATACCGGCGTCCGCAGAATTGCCAGCCGAATCGGGATTCACCCATCTTGGGGCCGCGGAGTTTGCGTTTATTGACCGCGAAGCGGTTCAGGCATAGGATTCGCGATGAGCGTGCATTGTTTAGGCAGCGTGTGCGATCGGTGACGGTCACGCGTTGATGGTGCTCGACACTTCGCGATCGCACTCGGGAGACCGGGAATGCTGACCGAGAGTTTAGGCCGCATCCTGTTCACTTTCGTCGTACTCTATTCACCCGGATTCATCTTTGCAGAATTACCGGCGCTTGGACCCGTGACCAACGGCACCGAGAAGCGCGCCGGCAGCGTGCTCGCCGTCATCCCCGGTGATGCCCTCGTCGCTGTCGCGTTTCCGGACTTGAAAACTCTCGACGCTCGCGTGGAAAGTCTCGGCAAGATACTCGGGGTACCGGTCCAACCCCTCGTATTGGCGAAGGCGGTGCTCGGTATTGCCGCTGGGATTGACGATCACGGTTCCGCTGCCGTTGTAATCATTCCGGTCACCCCGGGTGGCCCGATCGCGCAGGGAATCGTGCTCATCCTTCCGACGTCGAACCGTGCCGAATTGCTGGCGTTCTTCGATCCGTCTGATATGGGTGGCGGCGTGACCCAAGTGACCATTCGCGGAAAGCGTTCTTATGCCGCGAGTCGAGGAGGGTACACGGTTTTCGGTTCGGATATCGAGACCGTGAAGTCCGTCGTGTCCAGCGGTCGCCCTCTGGTGGCGCAATGCAGTGACAAGCAACTCGAGCTGATCGCAAGTCAAGATGTTTCTGTTTATGTCAATGTAGCGGCCCTAATCGGTAGCGCAATCGGGAAACGCTTTGAGGCTTGGCTGAGTCCGCAAATCGGGTTTGCCGACTTGCTTGATACGATGGGAAGTCTATTGATCAGCGCGCGGGCCGAATCCGGTGGCGTGTCCGTTTCCGTGTTGATGGAAGACCGCCTGCCGCGCCGTGCGAAAAGCCGTCCGGCTACCTCCGAGACTTTCCTACGCGGGCTACCCGACGAACCGTTCGCGGTGGCCGCCGGCGGCCTGCTCGGTGAGGACGATCGTCAGGTGAATTCGCTTACGAATGCGGTCGTTTCCGCCGCCGTCGGACTAGGGATTGTTCGGACCGAGCAACGTGAGAAGGTTCGCGCGGCCTACGCTGAGATGGTGGGGCTGTCGGCGCAGGTGGCGGCGAGTATGTCTCTGTTGTCGGGTCAAGAATTCGGCGCCATCGGTGCGATCAAGATCATCGCCACGCGCGGCAAGCCGGAACGCTTGGTTCGTGCCATTCAATCGCTGGTCGAACTGCTGGGTAGTGATATATTCGTTGATACGCAGTACACCATGGCGATGGGGCGGTTGGAATGGCGAAGCAGGGCAGAGGTCCGAAGCGGTGTCGAAATAGACCATATTGTTCTGCCGCTGGATCAACTCGGTACCCTCGATAGGGAGAAGTCGGCCGCTACGTTTGGCACCGAAGGTTTTCTCGTACGACTTGGTGCGGTGGATGATAAGTACGTTGTGCTATCTCTCGGTGGCGGCGTGGACCGATTCGACCGGATCGTGCAATCGTTGCGTGCCGGGCGGGCACCGTTGGCGTCTAGCGTGGCGGTGCAAGTGTCGCGGACCAGGGTCTCCCAAGAGCGATTTTTTGAGGCGTACGTCTCGGTCGATCGGTGGTTGCGGATTTGGAGTCAGTTATCGGCTATCGTGGGCGTGCAAAGTCAATTCTCCGAAATGCCGGAAGTGAACGCGCCTGTGGCTGTGGCCATCCACGAGGTGGGGCCGGCGGCCACGCAGATTGATCTGTTCGTGCCCGTAGAACTACTTGTCGCGTTCAAGACCGTGAGCGCATCCACCGCCGGTGCGAGCGTTATGACTGACGTGGTACAGGGCGGCACCGACAAAACGCCATAGCGAGGTGAAGGAGACGAAGCATCGTGGAAACCGGTCACGTGCCGATCTTGCATGACACTGAATTGCGCGTTTTGGGCGTTCTCATTGAGAAATCGCTCACGCAGCCCGGCAGCTATCCGATGACGATGAGCGCCATCGTCTCGGGTGCCAATCAAAAGCAAAACCGCGAACCTGTCTTGGAACTGAGCGAGGGCGAGATTGCCAAGGCCCTGCATACGCTGGAGCAAAAGCGGCTCGTCGCCCAGGCACCGCCTGCCGCAGGCGCTCGAGTCAACCGTTTCGGTCATCGGGCTCTTGAGCGTGTGAGTTGGGATCGACGCGAGCAAGCGGTCATGGCGGAATTGATGCTGCGTGGTCGTCAGACGCCGGGAGAACTTAGAACCCGGGGCGGCCGCATGACGTCGATTCCCGACATGGCAGCCGTGATGTCGATTCTTCAAGACTTGTCGTCCAGCGAACGCCCGTTCGTCGTCGAGCTACCGCGGGAGCCCGGCCGATCTGCCTCCCGGTTTCGACATCTACTTGCCTCGGACGGCGTCCGAGAAGAAGCGGGTGCCGTCACAGATAGCCGATCTGATACGGCGGAACCCGACGCCCGGGCGGATGATACGGGGCTCTCGCAGCGTGTGGCGGCATTGGAGCAGCGGTTGTCTGGCTTCGAGGAGCGTCTTGCGCGATTTGAGGAGAAACATCCGCCGGGGATCGACGAATAAGTCTCCGATACGATATAGTATAAGGTGAGCCGATTGGCGGCTTAGATCATCCCAAGCGAAAGAGGAGGTGCCGACTATGTTTCGACCGCTTCAAGATACGCAAATCTCGCTCGGTGCGTTGCAGGACGAAATGAACCAGGTGTTCGACCGAGTTTGGCACGGCGGACTCTCGACGCGACCGTTTGACGGACAGAAATGGGCGCCGGCGATCGACGTATACGAACGCGACGATCTGTACATCGTGCAGGTCGAGATGTCCGGCGTCGACGCCAAGGATGTCGAGGTGACGCATGTCGGTACGTCATTGACCATTCGCGGCGAACGGCCGAATCCGTTTGAATCCCAGGAAGGCGTGCAGCGCTTGCGGGGCGAGCGTCGTTTCGGCGGCTTCTGTCGGACGATCGATCTTCCGGACGATATCGACGCCGAGAAACTCTCTGCGAAATGCCAATGTGGGCTGCTGGAGATATCGATTCCCAAGATCGCCTCGAGTCGACCTAAGGCCGTGAAGATCGAGGTGCAAGGCGAGTAGCAGGTCTACGGGCTGACCGAATACGAAATTGGCATCGTCGAGGAAGTGACGTAGCTGTGACTGACGATCGGAGACGCGCCCGTCAGGGCGCGGCCCCAGCACATCGGCGAGCGGCCGCGGTTCGACCAACTGGCCGAACAAAGGCTGCGATCTGATCAAAAATGTCGTTCAGTTTCGTGATTTCCGTCCAGGTCAGGTCTACATTGTTGGATAATTCCAATACCTAATAAGTTCTTCTCACAGACCGACTCGCCTGGATACCATTTTTCTTCTTAACACATCTGCATCCAAATACTGTCGTGTGTTTGCATCAAATTCACATACAGGTTTGCAGGATCTATCAGCCGCAACAGTATAATCAGGGCGTTCCGGACGCCAGATACTTCATCGGCCCGACACCTTTTCTATCCCTCGGCGCGCAGCTTCAGAGGTCGGAAAAAAATTGATGGAAGAAAATGTCGACGCAAAACCTCCTCCTGACGGCGCCAAGCCTGTCAGCTAGAGGGTTGACACATCATTTGGTGTGAG
>JADFIX010000422.1 GCA_022566435.1 Planctomycetota bacterium | reverse complement strand
TTCATTTATAGCAAAACATAGGAACGCGCAAGTCAAGTGTCAGTGGAGAAGATATCGTAATCCGGCATGCGCTGTCGCGGGTCAAAAGAACGCAAGAGAATCCCGGACAGTATTGGCTAGAAGCCTGCGGTACGAGTGACCTTGCGCTGTAGGGCTAAGGCGCGGCGGAAGGCTTCCCGCCTTTTTTTGACTAGGTTCCCATTTCGCGGGGCGAGGGATTCCGTGGTGGCGAAAAGTGCACGGGTCGACTAGATTGCCCGGATACACGCATGGACGAAACGACAGGAACGATTGGTTTGGTCGAGCAGGAATTGACACCCGAGTCGCCGCATTCACGCGAACCATCCGATATTCCATTGATACCCCGAGACTTGAAGGTTAAGCTGAAAGAGCAACGGCTAATCATCGAGTGGAACGATGGTCGACGGAGCGACATTCTTTTCAGTGACCTGCGGCGGGTTTGCCCTTGTGCCGCTTGCCGTTCCGAGCGAGGCGAGCAGGCGAAGAATCCTCTTCGGATTCTCAAATACGACCCTGGGCAGTTGCGGGTCACCGGTGCCCGGCTTGTGGGCAACTACGCGATCCAGTTTTCCTGGTCCGACGGGCACGATACGGGGATTTTCGACTTCCGATTCTTGCGTTCTCTCCAAGACCCGGAATCTGGGTCGTGATCGACGTGGAACGGCCCCGTTTGGGCCGGAATCGGGCCTCACGAATCGCCTCAGCGTCCGGGTCGCGGGTTCCGTTGAGTTCCGTGTTGCGTGAATGGGACTTGGCGGCTAGTATTCCCGATTCGCGCTCGTCCATCGTGTTGGTCCGAGCGTCGCGGCTTGATCGATACTCTTGTGGCTCTGTGTATGTGTGAGGTGGTTGTGGAACAGGGAACCATGGTAGCAACAGTAGAATCAATCGCGGGATTAGTCAGCTCCGGTCAATTGGAAGAGGCGGCGCAAGCTCTCGGCGCCGTGGATCAAACTGATGAAAACCGCGCGGAAATCCTCTTTCTTCGTGGGTTTATTCAGGAACAACGATTCGATCGTGAGACGGCTTGGGAAACGTACCGGCAGGTTTTGGAAATCGAGCCCGACCACCGGCAGGCCGCATTCCGCGCCGCTCTGCTTGCCGACATGTTCGGCGACGACGAGCAAGCCATGTCGCTCTACGAGACGTGCATTGGAACCGGTGATGCCCCGGCCAACGCCGTGATCAACCTCGCCGTTCTATACGAAGAGTCGGGCCGGCTGGACGATGCGAAGCGCTGTCTTGAGAATGTGATTGCCACATACCCCAACCATCGTCGCGCCAGAAGTTTTCTCCGGTCTGTAGAGAGCGCTTACGGCATGCATTTTGACGAGAAAATCATACACGATCATGAGCAGCGCTCGGCGCTACTCGACACACCGGTCGCCGATTTCGAATTGAGTGTACGAAGCCGTAACTGCCTCAGGCAGATGAGTATTCGCACCCTCGGCGACCTGCTTCGCACGACGGAAGCTGAGTTGCTCTCGTACAAGAACTTCGGCGAAACATCCCTCAATGAAATCAAGGTCATGCTGACCCAGAAGAGTCTGTCGCTCGGTCAGTCGCTGTGCCCGGCAGAAACAGTGCTTCGACCTGTTGCCGTTCCGCCGGAGGGCCGTCCATCGGCTGCGCCCAACAAGCTGATTTCCGAACTCGAATTATCTGTTCGTTCCCGTCGCTGTCTGCAGGCGCTAGGCATTCACACGCTCGGCGATCTGGTTGCGCGGTCTGAAGCGGAGTTAATGACGATCAAGAATTTCGGTCAAACATCCATGGTCGAGATCAAGGAGCAGTTGGCGCTCTACGGAATGGGGCTTCGATAGACGCCTCGCGCCCGTGTCGGGGTGATCGCAATCAAGTCGAAATCAAGCCGCTCAGCGTGTGACAGCGGATTCCACCGCCACTCTTGTTTCCATCGATGCCCGGCTCGCCACGGGCGTGATCGCTGGGTGGCCAATGCTGCAAGCGCGGGATGACTAGTCTCCCAAGTAGCCGAGGCCTCGCAGGGCCTCGATAAATCGGGGTCGGCGTCTTCGATGGTGTCCGAATCGGACGGCGAATAGGGGGTGGCACGTTGTCCATCCATTCGCGGATGTAGGCCGTTAGTTTAGCTACCATTCGCTTCGCACAGTACACTACTCCGGTCGGGCTCACGCAAATCAGCACCCGAACGCAGCGTGAATACGAACGAGGACAACCTGTATGACCTCAAACGGCAATGGATCGAAGGAGCGAGACAGCCTCGCATCCACTGAAACGGCTCAACCACGTCAAGCACCGCTCCCCGAGAGCATCGGCCCCTACAAGATTCTCGAACGTATCGGCGAGGGTGGCATGGGGATCGTCTACTTGGCCGAACAGAGCAAACCGCTCCGTCGTCGTGTCGCACTTAAAGTGATCAAGCCGGGAATGGATTCGAAAACGATCATCGCCCGCTTCGAGGCCGAACGACAAGCGCTAGCGCTCATGGACCATCGCAGCGTTGCGAGAGTCTTCGACGCCGGTACGACGGACCAGGGCCGACCCTATTTTGCGATGGAGCATGTCCCCGGTGTACCGATCACCGAGCATTGCGACCGGCAGAAACTCAACATTGAAGAACGCTTGAATCTGTTCATGGAAGTGTGCGAGGGCGTCCAACACGCTCACCAGAAGGGCATCATCCACCGCGACATTAAACCGAGCAACATCCTCGTGGCAATTAAGGACGGAAAATCGCAACCCAAAGTGATCGACTTCGGCGTGGCCAAGGCGATGGACCACCGCCTGACGGAACGAACGATCTTTACGGAGCAGGGGCAAATCATCGGTACGCCGTCTTACATGAGTCCCGAGCAAGCGGAGATGACCGCCCAGGACGTCGACACCCGGACCGACATCTATTCGCTCGGCGTACTGCTCTACGAACTTCTGACCGGCACGCTCCCTTTCGACCCGAAATCGCTTCTTCATGCGGCCTTTGACGAAATTCGCCGCATTATTCGTGAAGACCAACCACGAAAGCCCAGTACAAAGCTCAGCGACATGAGCGGCGATCATGATACCGACTCCACAACCGCCGCTCGCAACCGTCATACGAGCCCGGAGGTCTTGACCCGCCGTCTGCGCGGTGACCTGGACTGGGTCACGATGAAGGCACTGGAAAAAGACCGAACTCGGCGATATGCGACAGCCACCGACTTGGCAGCCGACATCCGCAGGCACCTGAAAAACGAGCCGGTCGTAGCAAGTCCGCCGAGTACCGCCTACCGCGTCAAGAAGTTCGTCCGTCGAAACCGCGGAATCGTGGCGGCAATCTGCGTGATCGCCCTTGTATTGCTGGCGGCGACGGGTGTTTCGATACGTTTTGCCCTGAGCGAAGCCGAGCAGCGGCGCATCGCTGATCAGCGCGCGGATGAGTTGAAGACAGTCACCGAGTTCCAGCAGTCCATGCTCAGCGACATCGACGCGGAAGCGATGGGTAAGGGCATTGTCGCCGCCCAGCACGAGAGCATCCGCGAACGGATGGAAGGTGAAGGCGCCGATGCGGCGCAGGTGGAAGCGGCCCTGGCGTCGTTTGACGGTCTTCTTGCCAGGGTGAACTCCACCAACCTGGCCCTGAACGTGGTAGACGAGTACGTGCTGGCCCGCGCCGTGGAGACCATCGACAAGGAGTTCGCCGACCAGCCGGTCACGCGCGCCGCCATGCAACAGACGGTCGCGACAACCTACCTCGATATCGGTCTTTATGATGCCTCGATGCCCTTGCAGGAGGCATGCCTGAGAACCCGGCGCCGGGAATTGGGCGACGAGCACCCAAGTACGCTGAACTCGATCAACAAAATGGGCGCCCTGCTCCAATTGATGGGCAAGTACGCTGAGGCTGAGGCGTACTTCCGCGAGGCCCTGAGGGGCCGCCGTCGCGTCCTGGGCGACGACCACCCCAGCACGCTGGGCTCGATCAACAACATGGGCTTCCTGCTCGAATCGATGGGCAAGTACGCCGAGGCTGAGCCCTTCTTCCGCAAGGCGTTGGAGGGCTTTCGCCGCGTCCTGGGCGACGACCACCCAAGCACGCTGAACTCGATCCACAACATGGGCTTCCTGCTCAAATCGATGGGCAAGTACGCCGAGCCCATGCCCTACTACCGCGAGGCCCTGAGGGGCCGCCGCCGCGTGCTCGGCGACGACCACCCAAACACGCTCATCTCGATCGACAACATGGGGGCCCTGCTCAAATCGATGGGCAAGTACGCCGAGGCCATGCCCTACTACCGCGAGGCCCTGAGGGGCCGCCGCCGCGTGCTCGGCGACGACCACCCAAACACGCTGATCTCGATCAACAACTTGGGCGCCCTGCTCCATGCGATGGGCAAGAACGAGGAGGCTGAGCCCATCTTCCGCGAGGCGTTGGAGGGCTTTCGCCGGGTGCTGGGTGACGACCACCCGCACACGCTGATCGCGATCGGCAACATGAGCAAACTTCTCGTCGAAATTGGCAAGAGTACCGAGGGTGAGCGTCTGGCACGCGAGGCCACTGATCGGGGTCGCGCTGCCCTGGGTGAAACGCACTGGTTTCTAGGCAACTTTCTAGGGAAACATGGGTTGGCCTTGACGTCGCTCGGTCGCTACTCCGAGGCAGAGAAGGCCCTGCTCGAAGGGCATGGAATTCTGGTCGCGCAGCTTGGTGATGAGCATGAGCAGACACTTCGCGTCGTTGGCTACATCGTCACACTATACGACGCCTGGCACGCCGCCGAGCCGGGCAAGGGCTACGACGCCAAGGCCGCTGAGTGGCGAGCGAAACTGCCGAAGACCGATG
>JADFIX010000421.1:2257-4830 GCA_022566435.1 Planctomycetota bacterium | reverse complement strand
CGGAATTGACTAATACGACAAGAACCAGAAAATACCTACAAATTCCATGAGATATCTGTTCATTCCTCTTTTGATAATTGCCACTGCAATATTTAGCTGTTCAACACCGGAATCTGAAACTGTAGATAGTACTTCACTCAAACGGGCAAAAGGAGATCGTAATTATGGGGGCGTGTTCAGACTCAACGAAACCGACCATTTTGAAACGCTCTTCCCGCCTCATATTGAGCTATCAGTTTCACAGAGGACAGGGTCACTTATCTATGAGGGGCTGGTAAAATTAGATCAGTCTAATCTAACAGTTATCTCATCGTTGGCTGAAAGCTGGAATCTCGACAATTCGGGGACCGTTTACACATTCAAGCTCAAGGAAGGAGTACGATATCATAATGATGCTTGCTTCAAGAGGGGCAAAGGACGGAAAGTAGTGGCCGCCGATTTCAAGGCCTGTTTCGAGAACATGGCGAACCCAAAGGTCGCTAATGCAGGTTTTAAACGAATTCTTAAGGATGTTGTAGTGGGTGCTACCGAGATCGGGATCGAGCCCGATCGCCCGCCGCAGTTGATCCACACCCGCATCGGCCTCACCGAGCTGTAGCATCACCACGCCTAGCAGGGAATGCCCCTTCGCCAATTCCGGTCGACGCGCGACCAGCTCCGTGAGCGTCTCTCGTGCCGCCTGATAATCACGGAGATCCATCCGAAGCTGCGCGACATCGAGCGGCCAGCGCGGTTCGTCCGGCTCGAGCTTTGTCGCTTCGGCCAAGAGGAGCACGGCCTCATCCGGGCGTTCCAAGAAGAGGAACAAATTGGCCAGGTCGGTCCGCGCCGGTGCGTACCGCGGGTCGATCGATAGCGCAGCCCGGTACGCCGCCTCCGCTTCATCAACGCGCCCCGCGCGACGCAACACATTCGCCAAGCCGCGATGCGGCTCTGTCTCGTCGGGCGCAAGTTCGATCAAACGCCGTACAGCACCCTCCGCCGCTTCGAGGTCGCCGGCCGCCAGGTGCAGCCAAACCAAATCGTGCAGCACCGGGCGGGTCGACGCGAATCCCCACCGGTCGTTCCAAGCCAAGTAGGCCGTCGCCGTTCGCGATTGGGCGCGATCGGCCTCTTTGGCATCCTGCCACCAGTCTCGCTCCGCGGTCCACACCGAATCCGGCAGTGCCAACGCACGAGTCAGGGCAGCACCCCGTGCCGCGGCAAATTGAACACCGCCGCTATGGAGAACAAAGATCAGCCAGCAAATGCACGAAAATGAAAACACAATCCCGGCTGACGTCCACTTTCCACCGCGTTTGAATTGGAAATTCTGAAGACGAACGTTGCTCTGTCCGATAATCTGTAGCAGTTTGACGGCCAGAAAGCCCGTCATGCCGCCCAGCGCCATCGCCAACAGCAGAGGTACCTGTCCGTATAATCCCCGCAGTGCCAAAAGCGATCCAGCGCCCACAATCAACATCACAGACTCTTCAAAGAGCGTGAAATCGTACTTCCGATGCCGATTGAACGTGGTCGCGACGGCAGCCACCGACGGTTTGCCGAACCCCACGTAGAGCGCATCGTTCGGGCACACGCTCACACAGTCCATGCATTTCATGCACCCCGGGTCCACCACCATGCCGAATTTGGCGACCTCCTCGGCCACGCGAACGTTGGAACTGCAAGTCGATGTACAGTGACCGCTCTGTTGACACGATTCATTGACTCGAATCCGCACCGGCGAAACCTTATCCGCCAATGAAAAGAGACCGCCGTAGGGGCAGGCATAGGTGCAAAAACCCTTACCGCCCAAAAAATAGACAATCGCGAAGCCGCCAAGCAGGACGGTCAAGATGCCGATGGTCGGCCCGGGAAACGTCTCCCAAAACGCCGATTTCATCAGATGGTTGGACAGCGGCGGCCGTGGTACGTCCGCCCACCACCGATAGACGCTCGGCCACACGAACATATACACCGCCAATGCGAGCGGTGCGAACATCAGAATGCGCGATCGAAACGCCTTCGGCTTGATGCCGATCTTCTTAAGTCCCCACGCACACAGATCTTGATACGCGATGAAATGGCATCCCCAACCGCAGACGAAACGCCCGGCCACCAGCGTCACAAGGATCGACGCGCCCAGAAACAGAAATCCGGCGTTGAGTTGGCCGTCGTTTAGCGTATACATGGCTTCGGAGGGCTCGACGGGGGAAACCGTGCGTCCGGTGATCAGCCATTGTGCGATGTGGGCAAGCATTAACAGATGAACGAGGATCAGCGATAGGGCGCGCCACCGCGACATGCGTGATGGGCGGACTTTGGGCGCTGCAGCCGGCATCACTGGCAACGAAATCGCCGCGTCGTGCCCGCCCGATACGACTCGCGGGTCAGGGCGAGGTTTTTCTCGGCCAAGGGCAGGAAGCGGTCGTGAAACAGCCGCACCAGCCGCCAGGCGGTGGTGGCGGTTATAATGCTTGGCAGCCTGGCGGTACTGAGCAGAGAGATACTAGGTCTTCAGGGGGTCGTCTCGGAGGAAAAAGGAGCGGTAGTGAAAATAACGGCTGTTGAAGCGATACCGGTGGACAGATACC
>JADFIX010000421.1:0-2247 GCA_022566435.1 Planctomycetota bacterium | reverse complement strand
GGCAACGAAATCGCCGCGTCGTGCCCGCCCGATACGCTAATCGGCTCTTTTCCAGTCGCATCCGCCATGGCCGCTTTTTCCGAACGCCGACTCACAGAACACCATTTGAGATTATAGTCCACCGGGCGATCTTGGGCGCCGGTCCCCTCGCAAACACGGCAAGATCGAATAACGTTGGTGGCCGAACCGCACGGTCGCGCCAATCGGCTGGCGAGGCCGCCCGAGAGAGAGGTAGGGTTTTGTCACCGCTCAATTGGTGGGTTGCGTTGGCTGGCATGGGGCCCGGCGCGCCGGGAGTTGTCCGTGCTTATCCGTCATCCGACCACGACACGGGTCCCGATGTACATCGGGACCCATGCCACCCAACAAATCACCTGCGACGAAACCCTAGGTCTGGTTCAACGATGATAGGCAAGGCAACGGAAAGCGACGCTCGTTGCTGACACACCTCCGCGGACATTATCAAGCTACGCCTCCACCTCGCCTAGCGGATCTTTCGCGAGCTGCTCGTCTCGTTGAGTTCGATCGGGGTCTCTATGCCACCAGATCGGACGGACGCGGTGATGTGAAATACCCATTTCAGCGTTGTTTTGACCGGTTTCCATGGCGACCACGAACACTGACCATCGGACAATTGTCCGGACCATGCCGCGGATGAATATTCGTAAATCACACCGCGAAGAGTTGAACGTAGATGCGTAATATGCCATAGATCGTCGTAGAGAGCCACGGCCACCGGAACGATTGTTGGTTCTCGAAACGTTTCGGAACGCGGCAATAATAGGACGTGTCCGGACGGTACGAAGGCCGACGAACGGACGAGTCGGACATGTCCGGCCATGAGACCGTGATATTTCACGCTTTCGTGGGCGTTTGCCTTTGTCCTTAGTTTCGCCTTTGCTCTTACGGCGCAGATGGATTCGATTGAATTCTCGGCGCGCCTCGCGAACAGGCGCAGAGTCCCTTGTGAATCGTGGCGCCTGTTGATCGTCACCGCCGAGGGACACGAGGTCATATCTTCCTAGTCCTTATATCTAATTCGTCGCAGTCGTTTTTCATGGGCGCAAGTGACCGCTTTTCGATAGGATAACAAATCTTAGATTAACCGTAAACTACGGAACAACAATAGATTGTAGCCGATTTAGGCAATTTGGCACGTGCGGCCAACTGTCCGGCGAGGAACTTCGACGAACCTTGTCAGCATCGGATTTCAAAGCAACGATCGCTTCGATCAGTCTCGCCGAAATGACGTGGGTAATAATGTCGCCAATCCAAGCTAGCCACCCTCGATTCGGCAACCTGACTTTCCTACACGAATCGGGAATCGGTGGGTTTTTCGCTTGCAATATCAGTTTGTTCCGGTAATCTCGGAAAGCGGACACTCGGACACGGTGTCGGACAGTGTCCGGTCAGTGACCTTCGACATTACAAAGCGAGCAGACACATGTCATGGATGACACAGACTGAAGCGGCGGCCGCACTGGGTTGTTCCATACGCACCGTCCGGCGGCGTGTTCGTGCGGGATCACTTACCGCACGGCGTGAAGGTCGACGATTACTTATCGAAGTCGATACGGACAAAGCCCTGTCCACGGTCACGCAGGTCGGGCGGCACTTGGCTGAAGTCGGTGCATCGGCGGCCATCCAGCGAAGAGAGGACGCCGACTCCCTCACGACCATTCACGAGACTTTCAAAGATATCCTTTCGTCGCTGGCGAGCTGTCAAGACCGTGCGGAACGGGACATTGGTACTTATCGCCGCTCGGCGCGCCGCGGATGGGCGATGGCATCGTTTCTCGGCATCGGACTCGCGAGCGCTGCCTGGTTCATTCACACGGAACGTGTCGCCCATAGCGATGGGCTACATGTGCTCGAGAATGAAGTTCAGGCGATCGAATCCGCGGCCGAGACGGCCATGGTGACCTCCGAAGTCCGTCATGCAGGCGAAATGACTACCGTGGCAGCGCAGCGCAAAGCGGAGGTCACAGCACTCCATGACGCTTTGAACCACGAACGAGCGAATGCGGCCTCGCTCGAGGATCGCCTTGGTGCTGCGGCCCGAGCGCTCGCAGGCAAGAGCACCGATCTTCGGCTCGTGGCCGACGAGCGAGACCGACTTGCTCACGAAACCCGCCTGACGGCCCAAAGGCTGCAATACACGCTGCTCACCTCGAAGCTGGCTGGTTCGGTTCGGTCCCTTTGGTCATCGCTCCAAGCCACGGCAGATCGATCGGCCGGGCTAGATCA
>JADFIX010000420.1 GCA_022566435.1 Planctomycetota bacterium | reverse complement strand
ATGTTGGTCCACGAACCAGATAAATCGGCCGAAATAACCTCGCCGTCGAGGTCATGAAGCTGGAGCGATCCGGCCACCAAGTCCGCCGTGGTGGCGTTGATGTTCGTGATTCTGGTCTCGAGGTGGAACGATGCGAGACCCGGAAAACCGCCGTCGACCGCTGTTCCGGCGAATAAGGCCGTGCTGCCAGGCGAGATGATACGGGTCACATCGCCATCCGTAATGCTGTCATCGGCAGCAGTAAAAAGCATGGACGTGCCATCATAGCTACCGTTTAGATCGCTATAGGTAAACGAAAACAATTCCCCAGCGAAAACGGAACCTCCGGTCGTTATCGCCAATACCGAAAAAGCTGAAATTAAGATTCTGTTGGAAAGTCGCATGTTCTTCTTCTCTCCGCGTGGCCACCCCGTTTGACGCTGGCCCGTACCTTACTACTGGCTTACCCCATTGCACAATACCCACTTTGACAAGCGATTCTAGACGATATCTATCTGGATTGCGAGGCCCTTCTTTATTTTTCCTAGAGAAATCGCGAAAAATATGGCTTATCGGGGCTTGCCATACAACGGCCGAAAAAACCAAGCCGCAACACGTTAATCTGCCGGAATTATCGCAGTGGCGCTCGAGTTCGATACAACTCAATCCCGCAACCTGAAGAACGAAATCGCGCATAGCCATGCAAGGAGCATTCGAGCGGCCTATTCGGCTTGCCCGACGGTAAAATAGGTAACTGCGAGCGCCGTTTTGTCCGAATCCGGATTCCGAACGCTGGCTGCGATCAAATAGTGCCCAGGGGCAAGCGGTCCGATCTTGTCCACAATGTCGCCCGTCGGCTGGCGAATGACGAAGCCGTTTCCCGGTGCCACTAGAGAGTATTCGCGGCCGACCTGGAACTCACCTTCTTGGGACGCGATGCCGTAAGCGAGGTTGGATCCATCCACGGCATCACGCGTTCGAAGCGCACATTTGAAGACGGTCGGACTACCCATGATTGGCTCGAACGCCTCCACCCGGAACGTGGGCGTGGCACTCACAGGCTCGTCCACGATCCACTGCAATTGCGGGTTGCCGTCGATCTCGACAAACGTTCCTTCCATGCCATCGATCAGCACCCAAGCCGCCGGGCGAAATTCGTCCTGGAGGGCGGGGTCGGGATCACCACGATCGGCGTCCTTGGTCGGATTGTGGGCCGCCGTATAGGACACTATCACTCTCTTACGCTTCGGTTGGTCCACATGGCCCTTGATGCCGCCGCCGTTGGGCGTACATCCGTATCCCACGAGGATCAAGCCGATGACGATGCTCGCTAGGATTCTCTTGCTACGCATGGCTACTCCTTCTATTTCCTTGCGTCAAAATCACCGCGGGACGCTATTCCGCGAGGCTGGTTCTGTCAAGCGGAACCAGCTGCGCCGCCGGAACGCTATGGCGATACGTTCGTCCGTCGGCTGAGCGCTTTTCGCTGGACCGACCCCGTCCAATGGTTACAGTAACGTTGCTATCGACCGAAGTTGCGGGGGGGGAACTTGGATTTCGCCGCGCGGACGGGCGTCAGGACGACGCCGCGCGGTCATTTCGGGTGCGATTTTCGCAGCCGGACCGACGCTATCAGCACAGTTGGCAGGATTCTGATGACTTCCGTTGAGATTCGACAGCAGTTTCTGGATTTTTTCGCTTCCAAGGGCCACGAAATCGTGGCCTCTTCGCCCGTTGTGCCCCTGGACGACCCCACCCTGATGTTCACCAACGCGGGGATGAACCAGTTCAAGGACGTGTTCCTCGGTATCGGCTCGCGACCGTACCGCCGGGCGGCGGACACGCAGAAGTGCATTCGGGCCGGCGGTAAGCACAACGATCTCGACGACGTCGGGAAGGATACCTATCACCACACGTTTTTCGAGATGCTGGGGAACTGGTCTTTCGGCGACTATTTCAAAAAAGAGGCCATCGAGTGGGCGTGGGAGCTGCTGACCGAAGTATGGGGCATCGACAAGGATCGACTCCACGCCACCTACTTTGAAGGCGACGAGGCGGACGGACTCGAGCCGGATACTGAGGCGGCCGAGCTCTGGCGGACCGTCACGGATATCGATCCCACGCACATCCATCCCGGCAATAAGAAGGACAATTTCTGGGAGATGGGCGAGACCGGACCCTGCGGGCCGTGCAGCGAAATTCACGTCGACCTGACGCCGGATAAATCGGGTGCGAAGTTGGTCAACGCGGGCGATGCTCGGGTGATCGAGTTGTGGAACCTGGTGTTCATTCAGTTCAACCGTGCGGCCGACCGCAAGCTGACGCCGCTTCCGGCGAAGCACGTCGATACGGGGATGGGATTCGAGCGGCTTTGCGCCATGCTTCAAGGGGCGGAAAAAGGGCGGTTCGATCAGGTTAGTAATTACGATACGGATGTGTTTACGCCGATCTTCGCCGCGATCCGCAAGCGTACGGGTGCGGTGGCGTACCAAGGCACGATACCGGAGGCCGCGGGCGAAACCCATCCTGCCGTCGACGACTTACCGAGCCGCGATGATTTACCGAGCCGCGATGATTTACCGAGCCGCGATGATTTACCGAGCCGCGATGATTTACCGAGCCGCGATGATTTACCGAGCCGCGACCGTGAGGGAGCGGATGATTTACCGAGCCGCGACCGTGAGGGAGCGGATGACCCAGCAGCCGCTACGCGCCATCCAAACGTCGAGGGCGGTCCACTCGCGTACCTGATCACCTTCCATACATATGGAACTTGGCTCCACGGCAGCGATCGAGGTTCCGTAGACCGCGAACACAACGCGCCCGGCACTCCCTTCCTCGACCCAAACGACCGACGGGAGTCCGAGGAATTCGCACAGCTAAAGCACGATCCAATCACGCTGGACGAGAAGCGCCGCAGCGTTGTGGACGCGACGATTCGCGAGGTGGCGGAATTCCGCGGATGGACGATTCACGCTTTGAATGTCCGAACGAACCATGTTCACGTTGTGGTGAGTTCCGATGTTCCGCCCGAGCGCGTGATGAATGATTTCAAGTCCTATTCCACGAGGCGGATGGTGGAACACAACGTGATGCCACGTGCCACGAAAGCGTGGACCCGCCACGGAAGTACCCGGTACCTGTTTAATGAACAGGCACTCGAGGCCGCTGGTCGATATGTCGTGGAGGCACAAGGCGACGACTTAGCGTTGGCGGAAATTCAGAGGCTCAATGCCCGCACCCAAGACGGGTCGTCGTCCCCACTCCCTCACGGTCGCGAGTCGGATCAGAAACCACTCCCCCACGGTCGCGGCTCGGATCAGGAACCACTCCCTCACGGTCGCGGCTCGGTAAAGGCGCCCACCCACGCGCAGGTCATGATCGACGTCTCCTACCGCGTCATCGCCGATCACCTGCGCTGCCTGACCTTCGCCATTGCCGACGGTGCGCTGCCCAGCAACGAAGGTCGCGGCTACGTCCTCCGCCGCATCCTCCGCCGCGCGGTGCGTTATGGCCGGCAATACATGAACATGCACGAGCCGTTCCTGTGCGACCTCGTGCAGCCGTTCGTCGACCACATGGGCGACGCCTTCCCCGAACTCCGCACCGCCCACGGCGGAAAGAATATCGAGCATGTGACGGAAATCCTGCGCGATGAGGAGGCGTCGTTTTTCAAGACTCTCGACCGCGCCCTACGCGTATTCCAAGCCATTTCAGCAGCGTGCATCGAAGCTAAGATGTTCATGAAGAGAAATGTCGAACTCTCTCGGGATGATCTCCGTCAGAGAATCAACAAGACGTTTCACGAGTCGAGCGGTGTTACGGTGTTCACAAATGATCCGGGCGAAAAACTCTCGCCACCAAACGAGGCGTACGATGAGATGATGCTCACGGGTCTCCTCGCAAACATAATCACTGATTCTGTACTAGATGACATGCGACACAACCCCGGGCGAATCCCTGGAAGCGTCGCGTTTATGTTGCACGATACGTATGGTTTTCCGATCGACTTGACGGAGTTGATGGCCGAGGAAGACGGGCTGACGATCGACATCGGGGAATACGGACGTTTGATGGAATCCGCACGCGAACAAGCTCGTCGAGTGAGCAATGTGGATGGCATAAGCGAGGCGCTTCAGATACCGAAGGAGTTTCTGACGAACAGAACAGACGACCGGTGCAAGTACAGTTTGGAACCAGTTCATGCAAGGTTCTTGTTTCCAATCGCGCTGAAAGGGAGCGAAGACGAGCTTTCATCTGCCGCTTCGATGCAAACAGGGCTCGTATTTGACAAGACTTGCTTCTACGCCGAACAAGGCGGCCAGGTCGGAGATCAGGGAGAGATCAGATTTGAGAACGGGTTGACTTTTCAGGTCTTTTCCACGCAGCGCGCAGGTGACCTAGTGGTTCATATTGTACAAGCACCGTCGAGCCCAGAACACAAATTGAAGCCGAACGACCGAGCCGCGCTTCTGGTCAGGTCGGGCTTGAGAATGGCAACGATGCAAAACCACACGTCTACGCACGTGATGAACTGGGCGTTGCGGAAAGTGCTCGGCGATCACGTGCAGCAGAAGGGCTCGCTGGTCGACGCCGACAAGACCCGTTTTGATTTCGTGCATAACGCGCCGATGAGCGACGACGAGATCAGCCGCGTCGAACGCATCGTCAACGGCACGATCAACGAAGTGGCCGACGTCGATTTCTTTCAATTCCAAGGCAAAAAGGGGCAGCGGTTGTTAGTCGAGTGCTCCGCCCAACGGATCGATTCCCGCTTGAAGCCGTTCCTGGAAATCTTCGGCGAAACGGGACGCAGACTCGCCTTCTCTCGCGGACAATACCATCCCGATCCTGT
>JADFIX010000419.1 GCA_022566435.1 Planctomycetota bacterium | reverse complement strand
CATCCTCATCGATTTTCCGAAGCAGTCCCGAAATTCCGGGGACGGGTTCGAAGTGAGGGTACGGCTGGGCTTCCAGGTAGTCACGGACGCGTTTTCGTCCCTCGACAGAATCGACATCACGGATTGCTTCGGCGAGCGGACGGCAGCGGCCTGCTCGGCGCAGTGCTAAAGCTCGGTCGCCACGCAACAACGGCTCAAGGGCTCGTCCCATCTGCGCCCAGAATTCGATCTGTCCGGCGATCGATCGCTCCGAAACCTCGGCAATTAACCGGGCATCACAGACCAACTCATCGGAAAGTTTCACAGGCTGACTCATTACAAAAGGGTAGCATTATGCTACCAATATGTCAAATTCGTGGGATTCCTCCCATTTTTCGTTTCGTGTGACAATATCCAGGAATCACAAATGTCGATCAGAGAAGCATTCAGAGTCTATCTTGTCCTGCTGTTTTCGCTATGCATCATCGGTCAACTTCCGGCGCAGTCCTTCGAAAAGTCGCAGGCGAAGAACTGGCATCAGTGGCGCGGCCCCGATGCGACCGGTGTTTCCCGAACCGCGAAGCCGCCCATCGTATGGAGCGAAAAAAAGAACGTCCGCTGGAAAGTTTCGATTGACGGGAAAGGCGGGTCCACCCCGATCATCTGGGGCAACAAAGTCTTCCTGCTGACGGCGATCAACACGGGCAAAGTCGATCCGTCGCGTCCGAAACCGGAGGATCAGCCCAAGCGGATCTTTGGGATCAAGCATCCGAACACGTTTTACAAATTCGTCGTGTTGTGTCTCGATCGCGCGAACGGCACCAAGCTGTGGCGTCGGACCGCCACCGAACTCGTCCCGCACGAAGGCCATCATGGCGACGCCAGCTTCGCTCCGGCTTCACCCACGACCGACGGCAAGCGACTGTATTGCTGGTTCGGTTCCGCCGGTCTGTTCTGCTACGACATGGACGGGAAGAAACTGTGGGACCGAGATCTCGGCAAAGCCCACGTCGGGGCCAGCTTGGGAGAGGGATGTTCGCCGGTCGTTCATGACGGTAAAATCGTCATCGTCCGCGATCACGCACGTCAATCGACGATCGAGGTACTCGATGCGAAATCCGGCAAAACGCTGTGGAAGAAAAAACGCAGCGAGCCTAATGCGTGGGCGACGCCGTGCATCGTCAGACACAGCGGCAAAACTCAGATCATCACGGCCGCCTCGAACAAGGTGCGCAGCTACGACATCAAGGACGGCAGCATCATTTGGAAGTGCAGCGGTCTCACCGGCAACGTCATTCCGGCACCCGTGGTGGAAGGCGACGTCGTCTACTGCATGAGCGGCTACCAAGGCTTCTCCGTGCTGGCTTTGCCGCTGTCCGCGACCGGCGATATTTCGAAGACCGACAAGATCGTGTGGTCGAAAAGTCGCGGAACTCCCTACATTCCATCGCCGCTGCTGTACGATGGGATGCTCTATTTCACCCAGTCGAACAACGCCATCCTGTCGTGCCTCGATTCGAGGACTGGCGACACGATCCTCGAACGGACCCGATTGCCCGGCATCTCCAACATCTACGCCTCGCCTGTCGGCGCGGGCGGGCGCATCTACTTCACGGGCCGCAATGGAACAACGCTCGTGGTCAGACGATCGAAAGAGCTCAAGGTCATGGCGACAAATAAGCTGGACGACACCATCAATTCATCGCCAGCGTTGGCGGGAAACCAGTTGTTCCTTCGTGGACGGAACTTCCTCTACTGCATTGAAGAGTAACGTCGCGATTCGCTCTGCGAACAAGGCGTTTTCTTCGCGGTGCGAGCAACGCCTTTTATGCAGAACAGAGCCAAACCAGCATCTCCAACAAAAGCGAGGCCGTAGAGTGGAGGATTTGAACCGACGTCGAAATGCCTGGGTGGTGTCAATTCTCGATGGCAACGCCGAGGTGTTTTTGGAGGACTTCGTTGGGGGTTCGGTATCCGAGTCGTTTGCGGGGGCGGTTGTTTAGTTGTTCGGACGCGAGGCGGACATCGTGATGGCTGACTTGCGTAAAGTTCGTTCCCTTGGGGAAGAATTGACGCAGCAGGCCGTTGGTGTTTTCATTGACGCCGCGTTGCCAGGCGGCGTAGGGTTGGGCGAAATAGATGTCCAGCCCGGTCCGCCTGCCCATCGCCTCGTGGTGGGCGAACTCTTTGCCGTTGTCGAGCGTCAGCGTCTTGCGAAGCGATGACGGGATGTTGGCGAAGAGTCGTTTCGTTGCCTGGTTCACCGGGCCGCATCGACGAGCCGCCGCCTTGGCCGCCAGCAGGTACCCGCTCTTGCGCTCCACGTGAGTGACCAACGCTCCGCAGTGCTTGGCGCCGACCATGGTGTCTCCCTCCCAGTCGCCGAATCGTGATCGGCGTTCGACGATCTTCGGTCGCTTGTCGATCTCGACGGTCCGCGGAATCTTGCCTCGCCGGTCGTTCTTCTTGCGTCGCCGACCGCCGAAACGCAAGCAGCCTTCCCAAGGATCGCGATGTTCGTCGCGCCGCAGCCAATCGTAAATCGTTTGATGCGAAACCCAACGCCCCGATTGACCCGGGTGGTCTTGCTTCAACCGTCCGGCAATCTGATCGGGCGACCAATAGCGGGCCAGGCTGCGGCGGACCTCTTCGTTCATCTCGGGACGATCCAACTTCCGCGTCAACGGACGGTTACGCCGCCGAGCTTCGGCCCGCCGCTGAGCCTCCACGGCTGAATAACCGCCGCCGCCGTCGCTGTTGCGTTCGATCTCCCGACCCACCGAACTGCGATGCCGGCCAAGCCGCCGAGCGATCGCCGCCGGCAATTCGTTCGCGTACAACATCCGGCTAATGACTTCTCGCTCGTCCATGGTAAGCTGTCGCGCCATCGTTGGCCTCCGTTCGAATGTCGAAATCAACCATCAACATCCGAACCGCCCAACGATGGTTTCTCCAATACCAATTCCTCAACCGTTGCATTTCAGATTAGACGCCACCGACCAATTCGTTTTTGGATTCGCCTTCGCGAAATCGCGCAATGTGGCTGACGATGAGCAGGGCGACCCCGGCGACGACGCTGACGAGTTCGACCTGTTGCCCAAACGTGAGGTCCTTCAGCCAATCGATCGAGATCGTCAGAACCGCCAGCCCGGCCAAAGCCCAGCAACCCTCCGCCAAGCATCGGCATCCATTGAACCGAGAACCTTCGGCTGCGCAACACCCAAGGCCGCTACAATCACCGGTTCGGCGGATGACGCGGTGCGCAAAGCATCGTGATCATCGTGCAAGTCGTAGGCGCGTGCTCACTCTGTCGATTTGTGCCTGACTACCCAGACGATTACGCCGACGAAGATCAGAGGCACGAGTGCATTCGCGTGAGCGAGGATCCACGCAATGCTTCCCGCCGTGAGAACGCGCGACAAATCAACTCCCTCTTGAACCAGATCGACTGCACCTGAGATGATGCCCCAGCTGAACGTGCTTGTGAGTATGAAGCCCACCACACAAACACCGATCAGAATCTTTTTTGTATTACTATCCATCAACATTGTCCTTTCGCGCAAGAGTTCGGCTTTAGAGAAAGGTGAACCACTCGGATCCGAGCGATTCGTAAGTCAGCCTATTCACATGAGGCGGATTCAAATCCGAAGCGCAACGCTTTCGAGAGTCCAACGGGCTTAGATTTAGGACAACTCAAAGCGATGTTTCGCATTCGGGTTGAGCCTGAAACCGATCTAGGCTCGCGGTGTCACGATTGTAACACGCTGCGACTCGGCCGTGTCAATCGCGTGGTGTTTTTTTGACATTTTCGCCGCCGCGGTGATTTGGTTCCCCGCCCTTTGGTTTCGGATCAGTCCGACCGCCAAACCCACAGCGGCGCCGATGACATGCGCCAACGGAATGGGCACCATGTTGGCCGCCGCGCTGTCGACAAACACCGTTTGGCCGGTGAGGTATTCAAAGCCGATCTTTGCCGAGAATGCGCACAGCACGATACCGACACCAGCCACCCAACCAAATCTCGCTGCGGCCAGGTTTTCGCGAAGCATGGTCGTTGCTAACAGCACGAACAAGGCCGAATCGATGCCGGAGAGCCCACGGTAGGCGTCCACTTCCGGCATCAGCATCCAAATGAATAACGGAATCAGCACCGCCGAGGCGGCGATACAACCCAGGAATCGCCGGCGGCCGGAGGTCTCACACAATACGCCGAGGATGATGAGCGCCGTGGCGTCCCAGAACAAATGATCGAACGACCAATGTGTCAGATGGCACGTCACAATTCGCCACACTTCGCCACCGGCGATGGCGGCCGGGTCGTATTGCAGCCGCCCCAAGGCGGCGAGGCTGAACTGCAGACAGACGGCAATCCCGGCAAGCAGCAGTGAGACGCACGGCAAGCGTCCCACTGCTGTGAGGCGATTCTTGTCAGAGAACACTTACGCCACTCCTTTTCCGGACATCTTCTGGGAGCGTCGGCGCCGACGGGCCGCAAATCCCAGTCCCGCCAGCGCCAGGGCGATGCCGCCGCTCAGCGGGTCGAACGCGCCGCCGCCCGGCACTCTCGGTCTGAAATCCAGATCGCGGCCTCGCCGGGACGGTCGTGTGATCGGAGCCGGATTCGGCCCGACGGGCGATGGGCGGACGTTTGTCTGTTGTGGAACCGTCCGTCCTGGCTTCTGCACTTTGGGCGCGTCGGCCGGTCCCAAATCCGCTAACGCCTGCTCCCGCAGCCGTTCGAGTTCCGCACGCAGCCGTTGCTGTGCGCGGCGGTCTCGTTTGACCCGCAGCAGGTTCTTGCGTTCGATTTGCCAGCGTTGGTACTCGGCGTCGTTTTCCAGCACGAGGAACGATGT
>JADFIX010000418.1 GCA_022566435.1 Planctomycetota bacterium | reverse complement strand
GTGGCGGCGTTCGAGTATCTTCGACCTACGACGAGGGAGGCGCACGGATCCGTTGAGCGATCATCGTAACCACACGCCGACCGTGAAGAGACGGTGGAGACCCATCGTCGTAGGGCTCGCCGTCGTGGTCCCGGTCGCGCTCGTCGCGTCGCTGATGGCGGTATACGCCCACTATGCCGATCCGGCCTACATTCGCTCGGCCGCAGAGCAATACATGCAGCAGTTTACGACCGGCCGTGTGACGATCGGGCGTGCGTCTTTTTCCTGGTTCGACGGTATTCGGTTGTACGACGTCGCGTTGTACGAACCGGAGTCGTCGCGGCGGCGTACGGCGACGACCGTGCGTGAGTCCCTGGACGATGCTATTTTCACTTGCCCGCACGTGCGACTGGAAACCGACCTGATCGCCAGCATGCTGGGCAAATTAACCATCACATCGGTCGTCGCCACGGCGCCGACCTGTTCGATTGTGCGTAATTCGTACGACGGGAGCACGAATCTCGCCGGACTAATCGGGTCGGCGGAGTTCGGACTGTCGCAGGGGCCGCTGACGCTCCCGACGATCGAGCTGCGCGACGCCCGCGTGAGAGTGATTCATCGGACGAATGATCGTACGCGGATTGTAGACGAACAAATACTGACGGTGCGTGGACGACCGACTTCACCGGACTCACCGTACTACGACATTGTGTGGCAGGGCGGTGGCACGAGATCTGCGCAAGGCTGCACGCAGGTCGACTTGAGGACCGGCCGACTGCGGAACGTATTCGGTGGCTTGCCTTGGATGTCGCTCGAGGCGGTCATGATCGCGGTCAACGCGGAGTACGAGGCGGCGGGCGCGTGGTCCGACTTGCTCGGGCTCCACGGCATCGTTCGGGCCAAAGACTATGATTTCAGCGGTTCATCGGATGACTACGGTTCACGATCGGCGACGATCGAATTGGAAGACGCGGCGCTATCCATTCCGATCGACGAATTCGAACTTGAACTCGCCGCCGATAAACGGTACTTGCGTTTTGAAAACGTGTTTGGATCGGTGACGCTTACGGCGGAAGGTGTGGAGGCTGTTTTTCGCGGCAAATTCCATGGCAGCCGGTGTGAGGTATCGCTTCGTATGCGCGGCGGATTGGACCGACTTACGACGCTGGATGACGTTGGATTCACCTTACACTTACGCGCCGAGGATTTTGAACTTCCGCAGTACGGGGAGGGTGCGCCTGCGTCGCATCGGCGATTTGTCGATCGGTGGGCGCCGATTCGCAGGTTTTACGACCGCTTCGATCCTCACGGTCGCGTGGATCTTGAAATCGACGCCGAAAAACGCGCCGGTGCCGATAGCCCCGTTGTCGCCCATCTTGTTCGAATGACCGCCCGGGATGCAAGCGCATCTTATCGAAAATTTCCCTATCGCGTGTCGCACCTGACCGGAGCCGTGGAATTTTCCTCCGAAGGCGTGTTCCTTCGTCACCTGAAGGGACGCCACACGGATGGGGAAATTGAAGTGAATGGCTGGCTGTCATCGCCAAACAAGTGCGCGGAAGCCGACATTACGATCGAAGGTGACCGCATCCTGATTGACGACAGCCTTATCGCGCCACTTCCGGTCGGCTACCGGAAGATCAACGAGTTGTTTCATCCGCAAGGCCGGCTGGACCTGACGCTGCGCCTGCGTCGCGGCGTTTGCCAAAACGGGACGCCGCCGCCATGGGTCGTCTCTACCCGTATTGGGTTCGAGGATCTATCGGCGGTGTACGCTGGTTTTCCCACGCCAGTGAAGGGTCTGAAAGGGTCACTCCAGGTCGACGGAAAAAGGCTCGCGATCCGCGAGGTGAAAGGGCAGATCGAGGATGGCCTGGTCACGGTGGCCGGCGACGTGCGTTTCCACGAGGGTCGGGTTGAGAACTTGATGCTGTCGCTGTCCGGTCACCAGATCCCGATTCGTGAGATGATCATTTCCGCCCTGCCCGATTCGATGCAGCGGTGGGTGCGTCCTTTTCATCTTCAGGGGCACTTCGATATTGATATGAAATTGGTCTCTACGGGCGGAAAGCTCACACATCGCAGTGAGATTCAACTCGACGAGGTCGTTATGCGACATGACGATTTTGCGGTTCCCATCGAGGACATCAACGGGACGCTGATACTCCGGGATGGACGAATCGAAACGCATGGGCTGACCGGCCGATACCGCGATGCCGATCTGAATGTGGACGCGGCTTCGGATTTGACGGGAGATCGTCCCAAGCGTCATCTCACGCTCCGGTGTCAAAACCTTCTCGTGGACGATGCACTTTCGTCGGTCGTGCCGGAAGGCATAAGAGCCGCTTTATCCACCTGGCGTGTCGAAACGCCGGTCGATGTGGGCGTGACGTTTAAGCAGAACAACGACACGAACGCGTCGGCCGCGAAGGTGTACGTCGTCGTACGACTGAAGGACGCGACCGTGCGTCACGCTCGCTTTCCTCTGCCACTCGAGTTCGTGCGCGGAGACGTCATATTCGACGGCGAAGTGGTGAAATCTACCGGGGTTCGCGCGCGATACGGCGGAGCCGAGGTCTCCGTCGATTTTCGAACATCACGGCGCCACGGCGAAGAGGAGGGCACGATTTCCATTAACGCCGTCGGTCTTAAGCTCGATGCCTCCTTGCTGGGCATCATGCCTGACGGCGTGCGCATGATGTGTGATCGGTTAGGTCTCTCAGGAAAGGTGAATCTACATCTCGATCGTCTGCACTATGTCCGAACCGAGGCTGTCGACCGCACCGTGTGGAAAGCAAAGGGCTCCGCTGAACTCATTGATGTGGCGCTTGCCGACGTCGGGTCCATACGAGATATGTGGGGAAGCATCTCGTTTAGCGGCACGCTGGTCGATCCGAAGGGCGGCACCATGCTCGAAGGCGAAGTCCGTCTTGCCGAACTGGAGCTAATGGGCAGACGTGTCGTGCAAGTGAATGCGCCGTGGTCCTTTGTGCAGGTGGAAAGCGGTATGGGACGATTCGCACTTGATGCGATTCGAGGCCGGGTCTATGGCGGCGGACTCACGGGTCGAGTGGAGGTTGATTTCGACGACCGGCAGACGGATTACTTGGTGACCGTCGCGGTGGACGGTATGGACATCGAACCGTTCGTCAATGTGGGTCGCCAGGCGGTTTCCGGCGACCCCGAGCCGGTGAATCTCCGCGGGCGCGCCGACGCCAGGGTCCATCTGTCGGGGACCGTCGGCGATCCCACGTCCCGACGAGGACGCGGACAGATTAAAATCAAGGACGGCCACTTGTTTCGCCTTCCGATTATGTTGGCCATCCTGCACGTGATCAATCTTTCCGTGCCGGACGAGAGCGCATTCGATGAGGCAAGCGCCGATTTCTATTTCGTGGGTCAGCGCATGAATCTGGAGACGATTCGGCTTCGCGGCAATGCGTTGGCTTTGGACGGCTCGGGAACTCTGATGTTTCCCGATCTTGGTCTGGATTTGGAGCTTGTGAATGTCAGCCCCAACCAATGGGCGCGCATACCCGGCTTGACGGACTTTATCGAGGAAACGGCGGGAGAACTCGTCGCCCTGCGCGTGAGGGGTCCGCTTTATCAGCCTCGGGTCACGGCAAGACCGCTGCCGGGTCTGAGCGACGAATTCAAACTCTTGTTCAAGAGGAAAAAACCGAAGAAGATGCGGGCACCTGCACCGTAGCGTTTTACGTGGCATCGTGACACCGGGCTACGATCCTGCCGATGTCTCTTGTTGCGAGGCGCGGGGTTTTCGAGTGCGATACGGCCCCATGGGTGGAGAAACCGCACGAATGCAGATACGACAATGACATCATCGGCCACCGAGAAGCCAACAGAAGCCGCCGGGGTCGATCGCGTTCCCGTCTATCGCGCCGCCGTCGGCGGCTTGCTCATGGGGCTCGCCAACCTCGTGCCCGGCGTCTCCGGTGGCACGATGATCGTCGTGGTGGGTCTATACGATCGGTTTATCGAGAGTATCGCCGATGTCACCCGGTTGCGGTTTACCCGTCAAAATGTTCTCTTTCTGGCGATTATGGGAATCACGGCGGCCGTCGCTATTGGCGCATTCGCCGGCACGCTCGGCCGGGCCGTTTCGCTTCATCGCAGTGCCATGTTCTCTTTGTTCATCGGTATGACGCTCGGCGGCGCGCCCCTGCTTCTGGGTATGATCAAGAAGTTTCGGTTCCAGACATCGATGGGCGTGTTGCTTGGGCTTGCGGTGATGGTCGCTATTGCGCTCACCCGCGACGAGCCGCCCAATCGCCAGGTCGTCCGCGAAGCCATCGAGCAAGGCACGATTGTCATTCAGTCGGCGTATGCCCGCGATGCGGCCGCCGGGATCCTCGGCATGTCGGCCATGGTGCTACCCGGTATATCGGGTGCGTATATGTTGCTGATCTTGGGGCGATACGAAACGATCTTGGGGGCTATTTCCATAGTCAAGAACGTATTGACCGGAAGCGGCGGACAGTCGGATTTGTCGGTCGCACTGCATGTGCTCGTGCCCACGGCCATCGGCGCGATTCTGAGTCTTGTTTTGCTCAGTAACATACTAAAATGGTTGCTTCATCATTACCGCGATGCGACGTTGGGTGTGCTACTGGGTATCTTGCTGGGGTCGGTCGTCGGTATTTGGCCGTTCGATAGTGTGAGCGAAGCCGGGGATTACGTCATCGGTTCTTTATTGGCTGTCGGGGGATTTGCGGCCACGACGTTGCTTTCACGTATTGGTCGGGGCAGGTGAACCGCTCCAGGTTCGGCCCCCAGCGGGTGTTCCTCAGATGCTCCCAGCACCCCTCGTCCGTTCCGAATCGCTCCCGGAACGTGCCCACGTCCATCACCG
>JADFIX010000417.1 GCA_022566435.1 Planctomycetota bacterium | reverse complement strand
ATCACATTAAAATTCGAATCCAACTCAACCCAAGCATATATCGGGTCGCCGTGCCACATGGTTAATGCACCAGTAGAATGCAGCTTAAAATCATGGGTAGACCAAGGTAATCGCTTGTAAAAATAGGGTGTGCCATCATTTTCAAGAATCATCATAAATGGAGATATAAAGCGATTTGCGATAAATATTTTCCCCGGTGCTGTTTCTTTCAGAATTGAAACATCAATAAATGGAAAATCACTCGGCACTGACACACCGTTGAGGATAGTGACATCGCCATATTGGGCGTTAACATGATGGGCACCGAAAATAAGAATTAGGGCTATGGTATATTTTCTCATTGATTCCATTACCTGCCCGAACGGTTGTCGATGAGAATCCTGATCGGTCATCTAACTGCTCAGCTTCCTAGGGGCCTTAGTTTTGCTTAGACGTTTGTTCAATCCCCTACTTGAGCAGCAGCATTTTGATGGACTTGGTGTTGTCCGTCGTCACTAACCGAGCGATGTGGATGCCGAAGGGCAGCTGGCCGCTGGCGAGTTCGTACAGCATCACGCCGAGCGAATACACGTCGGCCGCCACCCCGATGGCACCGCCGCGGATCTGCTCCGGCGCGGCATAGGCCGGCGTACCGACGAATTGCCCGGTCTCGGTCAGCGTTTGATCGCTCGATGCCGCGGCGTCGAGTATTTTGGCCAGCCCGAAATCCACAACGTGCGGCCGGTCGTGGGAATCGACGAGGATGTTGGCCGGCTTGAGATCGCGATGAATCACGCCGCGTTGATGGGCGTGGTGCACCGCGCCGCAAACCTCGAGAAACACGTTCAGCAACTCGTTCAACGAGCGATGCCCGCTACCCGATGCCGCGGACCACTCGGTGATCGGCACGCCGTCCACCCACTCCATGGCCAGAAGCTGCTGTCCGTCCACTTCATCGATCGCCAGAATGCGGACGATGTTTGGGTGATTCAGTGTGGACGCCGCATGGATTTCACGATCGAATCGGTGTCGCATCGCGGGCGTGGCGAACGAACCGGCCACCAATCGCTTCAGGGCCACGTCGCCGGCCAACCCACTTCGACGCGCCCGGTAGACGACGCCCTGCGCGCCGCGCCCTGCTTCAGCGAGTATTTCATAATCGCCGATCCGACCGAGCGGCTTGCCGGATTCGACCTCGCGAATGCGATCGATCCACGTATCGCCGGTGTCGCCGGTATCGCCGGTGTCGCCGAATCCGAATCCGGGCGGCACGGGCGCGGTGTCGTCCACGTTACCGCTGCCCGGTTCGATCGCATCACGGCTACTCATGAGGATGATCCTCTTGGTGAATCTGCTCGGCCACGATGGCCTGCAAACGGTCCTTGACCCGCTGTTTGATTTTTCGAACGGCTTCGGGCGTCATGTCGAATCCGCCGGCGATATCGCCGATCGACCGACCGGCCACCAGTTGATCGAACACTTGGAGACTCTTGGCGTCGTAGGTCGTGCGAAGCAGCTCCATGGCCATTCGATAATGATGAAGAATCCACTCCTGCTCCCACTTTTCGTCGGTGTCGGCATCTTTCTCGCCGGGCGTTTTGGCCAATACAGTACTATCTAGCGCCTGGTTCGAGGTGGCGTGACGGCGAAAGTGCTTGGAAACGGCATTTCTGACGACCCGGTAAAGATAGGTGCGAAATTTGCCGCGTTGGGGTTCGAATTCGAATTTCGGGAGTGCTTTCGAGAGGTCGGTCATGACCACCTGACGCACGTCTTCCGCATCGCTCAATTGTAGACCGAGCCGCCGACAATAGCCGAGGATCAACGATCCATACCGAGACTCGAACTCACGCCACGCACCGGCGTTGGCCGGGTCGCGAACGCGGGATAGCAGGCTAGGATGTGTTGATTCGAACGCCATTTGACAGATCACCGTGAGTCATACGAGAATGAAGCGGAATCGAACACGAGTAGATTATCTCTGCGGACTCCGATTCACAACTATTTGGTGATTTTCACGTGCCGATCGGGCCGATCATCGCGCGGAAGACAAAATACGACACCCCGGGTGTCACGCGGGGTGTCGCCGCGCCCTATCTTCATCGTACGATTCGTTTTCAGGCCGGTCTGATCGGGCGACCTTGTGAAGGGGTCGCGTGCGACGCTCGCCGGCCAAACCAAACCGGTTCTTCCGGGTGACGACTCAGACAAAGGAGCAACGCCGATGAACGGTCATTCGAGACGAGAGTTCCTGGTGGACGTCGGACGCGGCATGATGATCGCCGGCGTCGGGGCGACCCTTGCGTCGGAGTTGGGGATTTCCACGGTCTTCGCCGGCGAATCGAACACCGACCTGTCGTTCGGGCCGATGGAGCCTCTTGCGGCGCTGATGCAGGAAACTTCCGTCGATCGGTTGCAGTCGATATTGGTGGAAAAGCTCCGCACCGGTACGCCGTTGCGTACCCTGGTGGCAGCCGGCGCGCTGGCCAATGCACGCACGTTCGGCGGCCAAGACTACGATGGCTATCACACGCTGATGGCCCTGATGCCGGCCTACGAAATGTCCAAGTTGCTGCCTGCGGACCGCCGGGCGCTCCCCGTGCTCAAGGTGCTCTACAGAAACACGAGCTTCATTCAGCGTGAGGGCGGACGCCGGTCCGAAGTGCTACATCCGGTTGAGAACGTCGAAAGCGTGACCGAAGCAAACGGCAAGCTCCTACAACAATGTCTGAGAGGCCGCGACATGGACGGCGCGGAGCGCATCTTCGCCAAGCTCGCCGGTGAGGACCTGAAGAACGCATACAACCAGTTGCAGTACATGGTTCAGGAAGAAATTGACGTGCATCAAGTCGTGCTCGCTTGGCGGGCGTGGGAAATACTCGAGATCACCGGCCTGCAAAATGCCCACACCATGCTTCGCCAATCGGTACGCCATTGCGTGCACCGAGAAAACGGTCGCGTCTCGCGGGGACGCCCAGTGCCCAAGATACGCACCGTTCTGCCGCAGACACTCGACCGACATAAGTTGCTGAGTCGTCCGTTGGGTACGCGCTCGGCCGATGATGCCTGGATCGACGAATTTAGCGATGTCATCTTCAGCAGCAGCCGGGAAGAGGCCGCCGACGCGGTTGGTTCGGCACTGGCGGAAGGATTCTCACCGGAAGTGGTTGGCGAAGCGATTTCCCTGGCGGCCAATCGCCTGCTTCTCCAAGATCCGGGACGCCAAAGTGATGATGACAAAGAAAAACCGCGCGGCAGCGTTCACGGGGCGTCGATCGGTGTTCACGCTTCCGACTCGGCCAATGCGTGGCGGCACATCGCCCGGGTGACCAATCATCGCAACACGGTCGCCAGCCTGGTTGTCGCGGGGTTCCACACCGCCGGCCGGGAACACAGGGTGAGCGATCGGATGTTCCACAAGACGGATCAAATGGAGCCGATCCGTATCACCGACGCGAAAGCACTGCTGCGTGAGACTGAAGAATCCATCCGAAGTAAAGACCAGGCCCGGGTTTGCGTGCTGGTGGACCGTTACGGTTCGCTAGACCACTCGCCGAAGCCGGTGTTTGATCTACTACTGAAATACGCCGTGAGTGAGGACGGTGCGCTTCACGCCGAAAAATACTATCGCACGGTGGTCGAAGAGTTCGCCCTGACGCGTCCAGCGTTCCGCTGGCGGCACCTGATCGCCTTGGCGCGGGTGACGGCCAGTGAGTACGGCCACCCCGCACCCGGTCGAGACGAAGCGCGGCGACTGCTAGGCGTGTCCTAAACACCGGCACTAAGTCTGACTTGTACAAACGGTCGATCTCGCCCGAGAGCACTCGATCAATACGTTACACAGCCGTGAACGACTTGCGATAAGCCGGCGCTAGAATGCGTGCGCTGGGTCGAGCATCTTTTTCGCGCTATGTCTTCGAATACGATGAATCGAATCTACAAACTTCTGATGCTCTCGAGCGTGCTGATGTTCAGCACATCGGCCTTCGCGCAATCGGATATCGACGATTCATCCACCGTTCGTCAATCGGACCGCATGCAGCCGCCTCGGGGCGACCAACCGATTAGCCCGGCAGGCACGAGTCTCTCGCGCAGCATAGACGCCGCGTCTGCCATGTCACCGCGCGAGCAACCTCGCCCATGCCCACTTCGTGATGAAGGCGAAGGAGAGGGTGAAGGAGAACCGGAGGCCATGGGCAGTGCCGTCGGCGGCAATCGAGCCGCGGGCTTCACACGACATCTCGTGCCGATTGGTGCGGCTATTCTAGTGATTGCCTACGCCGTTTCGGGCGCAAGGCCGCAACTCCGCCGCCGTCGCAAGGCGGTCATACTCACCATTCTCGCCGCCTTGGCCGTTGGAAATTACATTGATTTCGGTCAATGGACTCGCGATCGCTACGTCAATGGATGGGAATTCTTTCATTACTACTTGGGATCAAAGTACGCGCTGGAACTCGGTTATACCGAGCTGTACGCCGCCGCCCTGGTTGCCGACGAGGAAACGGGGCGCAAATTCACGCACGAAAAAGACTCCATACGCGATCTGACCGGCGGTCGTTGTGCTCGTGTCGTCGACGTCCTGAGACAACGTGACCGCATCGTGGCACGTTTTTCGCCGCAGCGATGGATGGACTTCACGCAAGACGTCGTGTACTTCAAGAGCGTCCTGTCGCAGTCGCAATGGAACACGATCTTCCATGATAAGGGTTTTAACGCCACACCGGTCTGGAGCATGATCGTCGGTCGGCTTACGAACTGGATTGAAACGTCCGATTCCATCGGCCTACTCGGCCTTTCTCTTATAGATCCGCTATTGATCGCCTTTGCGATTTTCGCCGTGTGGCGGACATTTGATTACCGATCCGCGTTGCTGATGATTATTCTAATCG
>JADFIX010000416.1 GCA_022566435.1 Planctomycetota bacterium | reverse complement strand
GAACTATTGGACGCTGTCCGCCGCCACGACCTGGTGGAAGGGAAGCGTCGGTCTGGGCCTGCAGACCCTCAGTTACTCCACAAACGCCGGCACCGTCCGCGAAGTGGCGCTCGGTGAGGCCGATCTCCTCACAGGAGGTGACCGAGCCGCCTCGGAGTTGGTCGCCACGCTGGGGTACGCCCAGCAGATCGGCGGCATCGACTGGGGATACACAAACCCATTCGCGTTCCTGCACTGCCGGCTCGATGGTGATGAGCGGATCTCTGTCATGGATGAGCGCTACGAGACGCAGTGCACGGCCTCTGATCATGCACGTGCGCTTAAGGACCAGGTGAAGGATTATGAATGGATCGACGCAGATCATGATCCCGACAATATAGCCACATTCAGGAAAGCAGATATCCCGTGTCGAAACGCTATCAAGGGCGATGTCATGGGGGGCATTGATCGTGTCAAGGAACGGCTGAAGGTCCAGGGTGATGGTAAACCACAGCCTCAATGGCGACGACACGCAGTGGCCCACGCCACAGGTCCTGCCCGTTGGCAACCTCGCAGATGTGTCAAGCGATGATCTCTCCTCAATCGTGCGCCTCAGCGGCAAAGTTGGATTGCTCTGGAGCAGCCAAAAATCCCCAAAGGCCATGTACTTCGCGGTCCATGAGGATGGCGCTTCCGACCAGGATTGGCAAGCCGGTACCGCGTACTCCATTTCTGGGGACGATCACATCAACATGGCTTCGTTGGCCTGCAACAGCGACGGCGATCTATTCGCCGTCATCAAATCGTCCAAACAGACGGACCTGAACGTGCTGCTGGACGTGGACGAAGCGGCCTGCCTGCGCGGGCGGGTGCTCAGCGTGTTGGGATTGATCAGCCGCGTGGAGGCCGAAGACGGCGCCGTTTACCACTGCGCAACGCGGCGGCTGCTAAAGACCCTCGCCACCGATCAGCGTCACGTGGTGGTGGCCGGAGATCAGGTGCTGTTCCGCGCGGTGAAAACCAGCGAAGAATTCGACGAAGGCGTCATCGTGCGCGTGGAGCCGCGACACGGCGTGATTAGCCGCGAGAGCCGCCGGCGGCGACACATCATCGTAAGTGGCGTCGATCAACTGCTCATCGTGACCAGCGCGGCGCAGCCGTATCTCAAGCCGAACTTGATCGACCGTTTTCTCATCACCGCGGAAAAGAGCCGCATTCGACCGGTGATCTGCATCAACAAAATCGACCTAATCGATCCCGTTTCGCTGCAACCGCTGGTGGGCGTCTATAGTCAGATGGGTTACAAAGTGCTGTTGCTCAGCGCCGAGAGCGGGTTCGGCATGGAGCGATTGCGCCGCGTGATGCAAGACCGCGAGAGCGCCGTGGCCGGCCAAAGCGGGGTGGGCAAGTCGACGCTGCTAAATGCCGTCGATCCTGGGCTCGATTTACGCATCGGCGAGGTGAGCCAGGATACGCAAAAGGGACGCCATACCACCACCACCTCGCGGCTGTTGAAACTCTCCTTCGGCGGCTACGTCGTCGACACGCCGGGCATCCGCCAGTTCCAACTCTGGGACGTCATTCCCAAGGAGGTCGCCGGCTATTTCCGCGACCTACGCCCCTTCGAAAGCCAATGCCGCTTTCCCAACTGCACCCACACCCACGAAGAAGACTGCGCGGTCAAGAACGCGGTGGCCGACGACCTGTTGGATGAGCGACGGTACACGAGTTATTGCCAGCTTGTTGAGGAGGAGGAAGGGGGAAGGGGTTAGGGGGCAGAGGTAGGGATTAGAGACGAGGGAGAGGGGGCTAGAGACGAAAGAAGAAACCAAGTCGGAATTCGGAATGGGGAATGCGGAATTGACGGCAGGCGTTCTCGTCGTGCATTCCGACTTCCCCATTCCGAATTCCCTTCCCCCCAACCCCTACCGCCCCATGCCTTCTTCTCCGCCGTTTCAATTCGGTTTGTTGGCGGTCTTTATTTTGACTTCGGCGGCCGGCGTCGCGTGCGCGGTGCTGTTTGTCGCGCCCACTTATGTAGCGGCTCCTGTTTTGACGTGTTGGGCCATGGCGTATCCGGCCGTTCTTACGACGTTCCTCGTCTATGGCGGCTCGGTTCAGCGATCGTTTTGCATCGGCGCCCTTTTTCCAGCCGGCGCCCTTATGGTGTACACGTCGTTCGGCTTGTTCGTGGTTTTCTACAACGGGGATTGGGGGCAATTCCTCGAGTACTTCGGGGTCCGGTATTCAATCCTGGTCGTCGCACTCTCGGCGCTCAGCGGCATCGTTGGACTTGTCTGCGTTGGCGTTCGTCGATGGATCGTCGGGCGGCACAGCGCGGCGCTGGGCGATGAAGTGAGCACACAAAGCTCTTCAAGCCCTTTGACCGAGACGTGCGACTAACCGCTCATTCTTCGTCCGAGACGGTGACTTTCTCCATCACGTCGCCTTGCTTGATGGCGTCGACGATCTCTTGGCCTTCCAGTACGCGGCCGAAAACCGAGTGCTTGCCGTCCAGGTGGCCACAGGGGACGTGCGTGATGAAGAACTGCGAACCGTTGCTGTTGGGGCCGGAGTTGGCCATCGAGAGCACGCCGGGGCCGTCGTGTTTCAGGTCGTCGTGGAATTCATCTTCAAACTGATAGCCGGGCCCGCCGGTGCCGGTTCCCTGGGGGCAGCCGGTTTGGACCATGAAGCTGTCGATCACGCGATGGAACTTCAACCCGTCGTAAAAGCCCTGGCCGGCCAGTTTTTCGAAGTTGGCGCAGGTGTTCGGCGCCTTATCGTCGTACAATTGCACGCGAATGGAGCCGCGATTGGTGTCGATGATGGCGGTCTTCATGAGACGAGTTTCCTTATTCGGTGTGAGACCACAGTGCTTTCCAAGGGAGCACGGGGTCGTCGAGTTTGAGCACGGGGTCTTCTTATTTCTAAATCCGGGATGAGATCGTGTGCCACTGCTGGCTTGCCCAGCAGTGCGGAATCATCGGGAAAATGGCCACTTCGGCACTGTTGGGCAAGCCGCCCATGGCCTTTCTGAAAGATCCGGCTGGATCGGTGCTGGTGGCGGCAGTCTTCCCGAGACGCCTTGAGTTTACACGGGAAATGTTCCTATGCGAAAGCCGGGAATGCTAGCCTCACCGCGTGCGACCTGGTTCTAACTGGGGATTTCCGGCTGGAAACCCCTCGTGTTGGCGCAAAACGTGCGCTGCACGGGAGGTTGTGAAGATGTTTCGTCATTTTGAGCCGATTGTTCCCCGGAACGGTCTCACGTTGGTGGTCGGCATCGTTGCCCGGATTTCCGGGTGCCAAAACCAGAAGGAGATGAGCCTGGACGATCAGGTGGACCATGCCAAGGAGACGATTGAAGAGTTGTACGATGGTCCCGTCGAATATGACATCATCACCACGGTTGCCAAGGGAGAGCGGCTCGATCGGCCGGAGCTTGAAGAGGTCGAAGCGTCCTATTGTTCGAAGCGATACGATTTTTTCGTGTTCGACGATTTGAGCCGCCTGATTCGCGGCGGAGAGGCGGCGCGACTGCTGGGCGTGGGCGTCGACCACGGCACGCGCACGCTCTGTCTCGACGACGGGATCGACACGGCTGATAGCACGTGGGAAGAAGATGCGCTGAACGCGTGCAGCGAAAATGTCGCTCACAACGAGCGCACGTCGAAGCGCATCAAGCACAAATCGATGAACCGGTTCAAGAAGTACGGCCGTCCGACCGGACGTCCCATCGCCGGATGCATCGTGCCTGCTGGTGCAAAGTCGTATGACGATTGGCTCAAAGACGAAGAGGTCACTTCCGTAATCCATGATGGGATGAAATTGTTAAAGGAAAGCCTGGATTGCGCAATCGTCGCCGATTCCTTTAATGAGGAGCAATTCCCGGTGGGTCCCTACGCTCGCCGCAAATCTTGGAACGGTCCGATGGTTCGCAAGTTCTTCGGCAATCCGCTGCTCAAAGGCATGGCGCGCCGGGGCGAAAGGCATACCGTCAAGAACCATGGTAGCGGACGTCGCGTGTCGATCAAGAATCCGAAGGGGCCGGTTTACTACTCTGCTCCCCACCTGGCGCATCTGACGGAAAAGGAATTCGACGAGCTAAATGCGCTGCTAGACGCAAAAAACGCCCATCACCGCCGGGCTACTGTCGATGGCGTCGATCCCTTGCTGAACCGGTCCCGCCGGCATTCCGTGTTTCCGGGTATGCATTCCCGCTGCTGGTACTGTGGTTTTCATCACGTGTGGGGCGGCAACGGCATCACCGAGAACCTCATGTGCAACAACGCCCGAGAATGGCGCTGCTGGCATTCGATCGGTTTTTCGGGACCAAGGGCCGTTGAGTTGCTCGTCTCGGCCATCTGTGAACAGCTTCCCCGGCTGGACCAGTTCAATGAACAGTTTGCCGCCATGGTCGCCTTGGCTCGCAGCGAAGTGGAAGGAAAGACGGTGGTGGAATGGAAGCGCCTTCGTACTGACGAGATGACACTGAGCCGACAGAAGGTCAACCTCGCGGAGGCGATCAAGGAGTCAGGTCCACGACCGCTTCTGCTGCAGGAACTTGACGCCGTAGAAGCTCGGGAGCAGGATCTGCTGCTGCGACGGCATCGTCTGGAGCGTCGCCGCCAGAACGGACTGGCGCTTCCCGAGTCACTGTCTGTCATGCGTGGCATGCTGGAAGAGGAGTTTCTGCGCTTGACGCACGAGTCGCCGGAGTTTACCGCCTTGATGCGTATGCTGGTTCCGGATTTCTACGTGCATGCCGTGGGTGCAGTCAGCGTGGTAACGGATTGGCGGGCGGGGGGGTTGAATTGGTGTTGGTTGAAAACGGCGTCCGTGTCCCAATGAGCGTTTTTGGTTCGCTGGCCAAACATCTCACCAGGAACGGACGCC
>JADFIX010000415.1 GCA_022566435.1 Planctomycetota bacterium | reverse complement strand
ACAAAGGCTAAATTAGCCGGAACGAGGCAAATTGACTACCCCGGCGCCAGCCAATACAATTGGGTTTTCACCCACCTGCCTTGGTGCCTTGTCAGGGACTGGGCGCATCGCGGATCTACCTGAAATGACGGGCGGGGCCATAAAAAAATTATAGGGGGCCAGATGCCTTACGAGCATATTCTTCTGGAAAAAGAGGATGGGGTGGCCATTATTACACTGAACCGCCCCGAGGTCCTCAACGCCATGAACCGGAAGCTGAACCGGGAGTTGCACGACGCGGTAGTGTCGATGAACGCCGACGATGAGATCGGCTGTCTGATAATCACCGGCGCCGGAGAGCGGGCATTCTCGGCCGGCGGCGACCAGATTTCGCTCCCGCCCGCGAAGGGTTGGTAGGTTTTTCGGGGCAGGCCTCGCGTGTTGTAGACGGTGACGTCTTGCATGACCGGTCCGCCTTGCAGGTAGGTACCGAGTAGGCGTCCCAGGCTGTCAAAGAAGACGGTGGAGACGAGGCTGGGCATTCCGCCGACGTTATCGTTGGCGGTGGTGGTAATGGCGCTGACCGGGGCACCGAGGTTGTACGCGTAGGTGTGTGTAGGCTGGTTATCGCCGGGCAACTGTTCCATAATGAGTCTGCCGAACGTATCGTAGGTCAACTGGACGACATGCCCGTTGACGTTGGTGTGGTTCAGAATCACGCCGAAGCGATGGTCATAGGTCGCCGTAATGACCAAATCGTCGCTGCCGCCGCCGAGAATGATACGCTCGGTCGTCGGATAGATATGCAGTTCAGGATCGTATTCCAGCGTTCGATCATACCCGTTGGCACTGCGCAGCACGATGGGATTGCCGTATGCGTCGATCTGCCGGCGGATGGTGTCGATGGTGCTTGCTGGATAGCGCGGATCGCCGATGGCCGACGAACGCTCCGTCATCGGTGGGACCGGGTCCTTCGAAAGGAGCATTTCGCTTCGATGCAGCACCCCTCGGGAACCGATCTGACCAATCGGCATACCCACGAACGGGTTGCCGTCATAATAATGCCGCGTCTCCGATACGAACGCACCGTCGCTCGTACCGTCGGTTATAATCACCCGACTTGTTCGATCGACGATCCAATCGGGCACATTCAAAGCGTACTCATAGGCTGTGTACAAGTCGTCGGTGGGGTCGGTAAGGTCGCCAAGCGTCTGGACGAAAACTGGGTTTCCCAACGCATCGATATCGCTGAAGCTGCGCAGCAGTTTGGCGGGTCCATTCCCCGTCTCGATGATGGACTGCTCCGTTTGCATTTGAACGGCATGGCGCACGTGGCGGTTGTACGCGTCGGCAGTGCGGTAACCGGTGTCGCCGATCAAATCGACCAAAGTGCCGCCGTCGCTACGACACAGGTCGCGTATGGTGAAAAGTGTAATGGTTCGATCATACGCCCGGGCGTCGGCGGCGAACGCGCCGTCATCGACCGCGTCGTCCGGAAGGGAAGTGTTTTCCTGCCAAAGCTGAACGCCCTTCAAGGGTTCTTCCTCGCGGCCGGTCCATAGGTCGCCCGGTTCATCAACGGTTCCGTCACCATTGTTATCGATGCCATCGGGAGCGCCTGTGTGAAAGCCGAAGCGCTTGACCAACGTCGGCGCATCTGATCCGCCGAAGCGTTGGTCGCCCAATTCGATCTGCTTGACAAAAGAGAATCCGCGAAATTGATGGTCGGTGGGATCGTAGTAGCCGTCACGGTAGACGAATTGAGTGATGTAGACATCACCGTTTGGCCCTTCGTCCGCGTAGCCGTCGAGATCCAGGCCGATAGAGGTTCTGGTTTCGCTGACGACGTACGCGGGAAACGGGACGGTCGTGGCCCACGGATGCCCGGCGACGAATGCGTCCACCATGAATTCGGTGGTCGTTCGGTAGTCGATGTCGATCTTGCGACCGTAGGAGTGATCAATGGAAGTCAACAAGTTGAAGTGCGGCGACTGACCGATGAGCACGCCGAGATCGACCGCCTGAATTCGCGAATCGGGTAGTGACGAATCCGAGTAAATCAGATCCGTCGTCCCGTTGCCGTTGATGTCCGCCCATGTCGCTTCGGCATCGGGTGTCACGGGGAGATCGGTCACCACGCGCGACGCGGCGAATTCACCGCCGCCCATATTTTGCCAGAACCACAAATCACTGCCATGGGCGCGTTCCACGACTAGGTCGCTACGTCCGTCACCAGTGATATCTTCCAGCCGCGCACGGTGAAGGTTTTCGCCCGGGCCTTCGTCCAGGGCGCGATCGGGAAGAAGCATGTCCACCCGCGGTCCAAAGCGGGCGTAGCCAAGGTGAGGCCACCAGGTAACGCCGTTCGGTTTGATCAGCGCGATATCGAGCAAACGATCTCCGTTCATGTCGACAAGAAAGACGCCGGTGTCTGAGAATTCAACCGGGCTAGAGCCGTCGAACGGAGCGTCGGTGACGATCGGGCCGGTGTATCGGCCATCACCCTGATTGAACCAAGTGAACAACGCCCCGAACTGACTCTGCACAATGTCGATACGCTTGTTGAATCCCATATCGGCGGTCTTGACCGACGCGCCCTGCGCGCCGAATGGCGCCGGCGGCGGACTCTGCTCGGTCGACATCAGACGCCCCGCACGCCAACCGGTTTGCCCTGTGTTTTCAAAGTATTCGACGTAATTACCGGCATCGGTCACCACCAAGTCCGAAATACCGTCGCCCGTCATGTCGGCCAGATGTACTTGCTGAGACGAAAGTTCAAACGCTTGAACTCGACTCTCCAGGGCCGCAACATCCACCGGGCCTTCCCAGACGATCGTCGGTCCGTCGCCGGCGTCCTGCACGCCTCGATTCAAATAGGCCACATGTCCGGTGCCGGTAGCCAACAGATCGGCGAGACCGTCGGCATTCAGATCGATCAATCCGACATCCTCGCTATTCAGTGCTTCCGGCGGTTCGCCTTGCGAAGTGAGAATCTGCCCGGCGGCGGAAATCGGACTGAGTCCGTCGCCGGAGTCGAATTGACTGTAGGCAAACACTGTCGATGGAAGGGCGCTGACGCCGTCGGCCCCGTACATCGTGACTGTGGTGAGTAGCGACCAGTGGGGATGCGATTCGTACCCAAACGTGTACCGACGAATCAGCTGGTCGTTGTACAGCACGTCTATCTGCGCCAAGCGTTTGGAGGTCCGGACCTTGAAACCCGAACGGTAGTCGGTAAACGGGTCGGGACGATCCTCATACGTCATACGCGCGGCGTAGGCGTGCGCCCAAGGCGGCCCGCCGGGACCGTAGCGCACTTCATCGAGGTATATTTGCCGATCGTCGGCCACCGGCTGCACGTAAGTATACTCAATCACGTTCCCGTGAGTGTCAGTCTGGCGCTCGAGACTCCATGCAAAGACCTTGCTTCCGTCGGCATTGGCCAGTCGACCTTGCGGCGTCACGCCAAACTCCAATTTGATTCCGCTCTTGGTGTGCGCCTCCCAATGGTCGCCGACAGACCGATAGCGAATATGGAGCTTCTCTACCCTCGCGAGGTAGTAGCCGTTCTGCAGGCGTACGAGTTCTTCACCGTCCATGCCCAAAAAGCGGTCGGGAATGTCTTCACCATCCGGTGCCAGGCCATAGCGTGGCAGACCCTTCTCCACCTGGCGGCGTATGCTGGACGGACCGAATTCCCAACCGATGCCCGCCACCCCGAATCCTTGTCCGCCGTCGTATCGTAGGGAGAGCGATGGCGTGAATCCCGCCACGCCGGGGGGCATGTCAATAGACACCACATAGTTTGCAGTACCCGTATTGAGTGCCGGTTGAAAGGATGCCCCTAAACCTTCAAGCGATCCGGGACCCGAGGGTCTCGAAATCGTGTTCGGCGAAACGCCGTTCGTGCCTTCTGCGGCTGACGCTGTTTCGCTTCGCCCTGGTAGTGCCGCCATCAATAAGAAAAAGCAGACGGCACGAAGTGCGGCGGGACCGGAGAATAACCGGGTGGCGATCATAAACTCGTACCTTGCGTGTACCTGGTCCGACCTGGGTCGTTCCGCCAAGTGCGGTCGAGCGCACGCCGCATCGTTCCGATCGTTTCAGATCCCATCACAATGGTCCCGTAAAGCCATTTTGGAATTCGCCCCAGTCCGCCAGATCGGAATCCCCGTCGCCGTTGGCGTCGTGCCCGCTGTAGTGCCAGACGGCGGCGGAGTTGGGGTTGGGCTTGGTGAAATCGCCGAGTTCCTTGACGACCGCCTTATAGCGGCGGTGCGGGATCGGTTTGTCACCCTCGTCCTTGTTGAAGACCAGCTCGGGGCTGACGTCACCCCGCTTGGTGGGATCGATGCACCAGAGGTGACCGATCCCCTCGCCGTGCTCGGGGTCCTGGCCGACGGCGAGATAGACCAGCCCGTCGTAGACGACCGGGGTGGCGATCACGTTGTTGCGGGTGCCCCGGCCGCCGAGGGTCCACTTGGACTCCTTGGGATTGCAGTCGAACTTCCAGAGGAGTTCGGGCTTACCGTCGGTGCCCTGGTCCGCGCGGAAGCTGTACAGCCAGCCGTCGCCGCCGGCGAAGAGGACCTGCGGAACGCCGCCCAGCACCGCGTAGGTGGGCGAGGACCACTGCCCGTGCAGGATGTTCAGACCCGGGGACTTGTCGGTCCAGAGGACCTTGCCCGTGTTGCGATCCATGGCAAAGAAGCTCGGCGCATTGGGAGCGGGGATGTTGATGTGGGTCTCGTCGACGCCGTTGCCCGTGGCCACGAACAGGATGCCGTTGCCCTGGGTCACCGAGCAGGCGCACATGTTGTGCTGGGAGATGCCCAGGTCCCGCATCATGTCGTAGACCCAGACGGTGTCGGCCTCCTCCGTGTCGTCGGGTGTGATCAGCTTG